>CACZQF010000019.1 GCA_902783245.1 uncultured Spirochaetaceae bacterium
TAAATATGACGAACTGATGCCTGGGTTCCGCTGAATATCTTCAGCGTATCACATTACCGCTTGTTCGTTTACCTTTTTATCATACCTCCTTGCCTTTGGATATTACTGTATGTTGATATAAAAACGTCTGAGGTATTTGCTTCGTTCGTTTGATTTTTGCCAGTACGGACTGGCAGGCCAGTCGCTGACTACTTTTTCGTAACTTTCTATGGCCTGCTTTATGTTGCGGACCGGTGATCTTTGCTCAAGTATCTGCCCGCGCAGGTACAGCGCGTAGTCTGTTTCGGTACCGTTTTCGAGCAGACTGTCGTTCACCTGCTGCAGCGCCTGCTCGTAGTTTTTGGCATTGAATGATTCATACGCAGCCTTCAGGCCGGCGGAGCGGGGGACTGCTTCGGCAGCTGCTGGTTGTGCGGCTGCAGGCGTCTCTTCAGCAGCGGAGACGGTGTTCCCTGCTGCGGGAAGCGAGGATACTGCAGGCACGCTTCCTGCTGCTGTACCCGTGCTTGTGCTTGTTCCTGTGCTTGCGGCTGCCGGCTGTGCAGACTCTGTTGCCACGGTGCGTGCGGCAGGACGGACGGTTACGGCAGGAGCGCTGTTTGCTGCCTGCCGGCCTGCTGCGGGTGCGGGACGGGCGGGAACTGCCTCCGCATAGGCCGGAGCGCGGATATGCGCTGCAGTTTCAGCGGTGCCGGCATCTTTTGCCGTGCCGTCAGCATTTGCAGCCGTGATCTGTACGGCAAGATAGTCATCGATATAGGTTCCGGTGAGCGGATCGTTTTTATAAAAATGAAGCAGCCCTGCGCCCTGTCTGAGCGGACGCAGAATGAACAGAGTTTCTTTCTGGCCGGGAAGATATTCCATGAGCGTACAGGTATCTTCCTGTGAGTCCGCCTGCTTTAGTTCGCCCAGATAGACCCAGCCGGAGCCGGGATAGCTGACGTCAAGATACTGGTTTTTCTGTACGGCTGCCGTACGTGATGGCGGATATTTTGCAAGGATATTTTCCTCGGCGTCCGCCTGCGGTTCCTGCTGTTCGGCGGTTGCAGTGTCCGCGGCAGCGGACGTCTGTGAGGTAAGCTCCGCAATGTTCACTTTCTTTTCGGGTTTTTTCGGTGTTTGCGCAGGTTTCGCCGGTGCGGCCGTTCCTTCAGCGGTACCGGTCGTGCCGGCCTGCGCTGAAACGGCGGCAGGCTTTAGGTCCGGTTCCGCAGCGGTCTGCGCGGCAGCACGAGGCGCGTCAGAGGACGCAGCCTGCGGCTCTGATACGGCAGTCGCCGCAGGTACGGTCATATCCTGCTCCGCAATAAGTTCCGGCTCGGGCATGAGCTCTATGACTTCCGGCTCTTCAAACGGCAGGCTGTAGCCGTATGCAAGCTCTTCCTGCGTCAGATCGGTTACCTCCGGTTCTTCCGGCTCGGGCGGCTGGGGCAGATCGGTGAGCGCAGGTTCTTCCGGCACGGCAAGCTCCGTGTCGGACTGTACGGGAGCGGACGGTTCGGCGATCAGGGCTGCAGTCTCGTCTGTGCCGGCAGCAGGCTGCTGGTCTGCCGCCTGAGCGGGAGCTTGAGAGACAGCAGTTTGCGTATCTGCTGCCTGCATTGCTGATGAATGTATGGCCGCCGTCTCTTGAGATGCGGCGTCAGCCGCCTGTTCCTGAACTTTTGTGTCTGCCGCGCTCTGCGTAGTGGCGCAGGAAACGGCTGCGATGAGTACGGTGAAAATTGCAGTGAGTTTAGCCAGTTTGTTCATGGAGCCGATCCTACGATATCCGTAATGAATGTATCGTTTGCCTTTTCAAGATCATCTATGGTTTTCTGGTCAGGTACCGTAAACCATTCGGTAACGGCGTCCTGCCGCCAGTTCTGGCGCGGAATCCGTGATTCTACATATCCCTGCGGCAGCACGGGGCCCTCGGGTATCATGAGCGGCTGGCTCAGTACCAGCGGCGCTTCCGGTGTCTTAGGCGCGGCGGCCTTCGGTTTTGATGAAAAGGAGAAAGTCTGTCCTAGAAAAAGAATCAGTGCGGACAGACAGAGAAACAGCAGCAGGCCGCCGATGATGACAGTGCCTTTTTTGTTTTCGGAAATAATTGTGGAGACCGTGTCTTTAAAATCGTCAAGAATCTGCATGTGTTTCTACCGCCGTTGTGTCCGGGGATTTTTCCCGTGCGTCCGGCTGCTTTTTAGCCTCTTTTGCGGCTGCTTCCAGCACCGGATCCGTGATGGTACCGTCCGGATTGTGTATACGCTTTGGCGGTCTGGGCGGAACGTATACGCCCTCTTCCGGAGGTACATCTTCTTCTGTAAACGGAATCTCCGCTTCTTCCTGCGGCTCCTTGTTTACTTTTATATCCTGATCAAGCCGCAGCGCAATGACTTTGCTGATGCCTGATTCCTGCATGGTTACGCCGAGCATGGTGCTTGCGCCCATAACGGTCTTTTTGTTATGGGTGATGACGATATACTGGCTCACGTTTGCGAACGCGCGCAGCGAAGTGACGAAGCTGGCTACGTTCTTGTCATCAAGCGCGGCATCGATTTCATCGAGCAGACAGAAAGGAGACGGACGTACCTGATACGTTGCGAACAGCAGCGCCACGGCGGTCATCGTTTTTTCGCCGCCGGAAAGCAGCGCGATATTTTCCAGCTTTTTCCCCGGCGGCTGGGCATAGATATCGATACCTGTGGTGAGCACGTTCTGGGGGTCCTCAAGCCGCAGCTCGCCGCGGCCGCCGTTGAACAGCCTGCGGAACATGTTATGGAAATTCTTCTTGATTTTATTGTAGGTGTCAAGGAACATTTCCGTTGATTTTGATTTGATTTCTTCTGCGACCCGCTGCAGGTTCTCAAGACTTTTCAGCGTGTCGTCGTAGTTGCTCTGCTGCCGTTCGTAGCGGTCTTTTACTTCTACGAATTCTTCGGGCGCCATAAGGTTCACCTGACCAAGCGCCTGCAGCCGCTCTTTTGCAGCCGCAAGTTTTTCCCTGAGCTCAACCGCCGGCGTGGTGATGGTGTACATCCGCTCTTCGAATTCCATGAGGTCCCGTGAATGGGTGTCAATGAAGTTCTGCTTTATATTACGGATCTCTGTGTCCAGCGACGCAAGGCTTACGGTCAGCTGCTCGTATTTTGTCTGATATTTGTTCTGCTCTTCCTGCTTTTTACGCAGGGCATCCTGTTTACCAGAAACGTTGTTGTTACATTCGGCGATCTGGTTGTCAAGCGCGGTGAGCTGCTCGGCAAGCGTACGGCCGCGGATTTCGATTTCGGCCAGCTCTTCCTGCACGCCCTGAATCTGCTCGTTGATGTCTTCCGCGCGCTTTGTCTCGGTATACAGCTCGTCTTCCGTGGAGCGCAGGGTGTTTTCCTCTGACGCAAGGCTTCTGCGCAGTGTTTCGGCCTGCTGTTTTGCCGCGGCGATCTGACCCTGCATCTGCGCTTCGTTTATTTTGAGTTTGTTAAGCGTTTCTTTGTATTCTTCGATCTTTTCGATCAGGGACGTGTTCGTGGCGTTCAGATCTGAAATCTGCTGCTGCTTTTTCTGTATGTCGTCTTCGATCTGCTGGATCTGAGCGTCTATGGTACGTTTTTTGGTTATGATACCTTCCGGCGACAGAAAATCCTCCAGAAACTGCGGAGAGAACTTCATGTAGTTGCCGACGGCCTGCTCCAGCTGCAGAACCAATGATTCCGCTTCACCGAATGCCTCCGCGGCTTCCTTTACAAGGCTGAGACTGTCCTCTCCGGTATGGGAACCGGCTGCCGTGTAGTCTGAAAAGACGTTTTTGCGGCCCTGGGTAAAGACCTTGAGCTTGCCGAGAATTGTTTCCAGCTGCTCTTTTGCCTGCGTTGTGCTTGAGACTGATATGCCGCTTTCCTTTAGCCGGGCATCCAGCTCTTTGACGATATCTTCGGTGATGGCACCGAGCTGGGTGCGCAGTCCTGCGATGTTTGACTCAAGCTCCGCTATGCGCGCCTTGTACTCTTCGGCGGTCCGGTCGTTGTCTTCGATCTGAGAACCTGCGGTGACAATATTCTGCTGGAACGTGGAGATGTTCTTTGCTATGTCGCCGAGCTGCTTTGTTTTTTCATGCAGCGACGCTTCCTGCTCGTCAATCTCTTCGGTCAGGTTGTCTATACGATCCTGCACCGCCTTTTTGTGCGCCTCGAGCTGGCCGATTTTTTCTTTTATTTCCTGCGCGCGTGTGTTGAACTGCTTGGCAAGGTCCAGCTTACCGCTTTTTTCTTTTTGTATGCCGATAAGCTCTGACTGCTTTTCATACACTTCTTCCTGCATGGCTTTTACTTTATCCATGTTTTCTGAAAGCGTATTGTTGATCTGCTCTATCTCTCTGCGAACTGCGTCACGGTCCAGCTCAGCTTCCTTGAGTTTTGCCTCACGGTGCGTTTTGTCTTCGATAAAGCCTTTTAGACGCAGCAGCTGGATATCCAGCTCGTTGTTGAAGATCTCTTCTTTTGCCGCCCGGTGTTTGAGCGCTTTTTCTGACTGGATTTTCAGCGTGTCATAGGAATGTTTGATCTCCGCAAGCGAGACTTCGATCTGCTGCAGGTTCTGCTTGGTCTTTTCAAGCTCACGCTCGGCTTCAGCACATTCTGCCTTGCTGCGGCTTATACCCGCTGCTTCCTCGAACAAGTAGCGGCGGTCCTCCGGCTTTTTGGAAAGAATCTGGTCGATTTTTCCCTGCTCCATGACGGAATACGCCGCTTTGCCTACACCGGTGTCCATGAACAGCTTACGGATTTCGGAAGGTCCTACCTGCCTGTTGTTGATGCTGTATTCGTTTTCGCCGGAGCGGTAGATTCTGCGCCGTATGGCTATTTCGGGAGATTCCAGCGGCAGCAGGCCGTTTTCATTCATGATGGTCAGGGTGACTTCAGCTATGTTGAGGGGAGGGCGTTTTTCCGTACCGTTAAAGATAACGTCCTCCATTTTTTCGGCACGAAGCGCCTTTGACTTGTTCTCTGCAAGCACCCATTTTATGGCATCAACGACATTACTTTTGCCGCAGCCGTTGGGGCCGAGCAGCGCTGTAATACCGTCTGCGAAATCTATATGAGTACGGTCTGCGAATGATTTAAAACCGAATATATCAAGACTTTTTAAAAACACAAAAACCTCATTTCTTTAAGGAAACTTTGAAAAACTGAAGTTTTTCGAGGTTCCCTCAACGTGCAGTATATCATGTATAGTGCTTATGCTCAATTATTTACGTGCCGCCCGCAAGGAAATCAATTTTTGTGCCCGGCAGCCTCTTCCGCCGTGGTCTGCCCCGCAAAACGGCTTCCGCGCTTCGCTTGTGCAGATGTTTTGCGTTGCAACCCCCCGGCTCCGCGGCTGCCGGGCACAGATTCAGTTTCCAATTTCTGCTTAGAAATACGCAATTGATTTCCATGTGCCGCACGCGGATTCTGATCGGGATCCGCCTGCGGCTCAACGACCTTGCCGCCGTACAACTGCTTGGGGTACACGGTCAGGCCGAGCTTCTTTTCAAGGGCGGCATAGGCCCTCATTTCGTACGCATCGCCGATGACCACGTTTATGCCCTTGGCGCCTGCACGGGCGGTACGTCCTGCCCTGTGCACAAAAAAATCTTGATCGGACGGCAGATCCATCTGGATAATGTGGGTTATGCCCGTAATATCAAGGCCCCTGGAAGCCAGATCACTGGTAATCAGGATAGGGCAGCCGCCGCTTCTGAATTTGTTGATGGCAGCCTTCCGGTCGTTTTTATCCGCCTTTGCATATAAGGCCGTGCAGTTGATTTTTTTATAGATGAGCTTTTCATATATGTTTATGACCTGATCTGGTCTGGAGGTGAAAACGACGGCTTTCTGCGGCTGCACTGCGGAAAGAAACTGGCGCAGCGTGTTGATTTTGTCACGGGTTTCTGCATACAGTGCCCAGTGTTCTATGCGCAGGCGCAGTACGTCTTCCTGCGGCAGATAGACGGTTTGTATTTCCTGCGGCGTGCATTTCTGCACGGTCTGTACAGCCGTCTTGGTGACTGTGGCCGAGCAGCCGATTATCTGGCAGTTTTTAGGAACGGCTGTCAGTATGTCTGTGGTAGCCTGTTTGATTTCTTTTGAGACCAGACGGTCCATTTCATCAAGTACCACGGCAAGCATGCCGTCTGTCTTGAGTTTTTTCAGATGTATGAGTTCCAGTATGCGTGCGGGATTTCCGATGACGGCAAAGGGACGTTCCTTCAGGGCGTCAGTCTGCCGTTTGATGGGTGAGCCGCCGATGCACAGCACGACTTTCTGCTCGGTCAGCGTCTGTACCACGGTTTTTATCTGGGACGCAAGCTCATAGGTAGGCGACAGTATAAGCAGCTGCACTTTTTTTGCTGGATTCTCTGCGGCCGCACACTTTTGGATCAGCGGCAGCAGGTATGCGAGCGTTTTGCCTGTTCCTGTCTCTGACTGGAACAGGACTGAAGTTCCCTGTGCTATGACAGGTATTACCTGCTTTTGTACTGCGGTGGGAATCTGTATCTGCTGCAGCGCCAGTTTTTGTATGAGCGGTTCCTGAATAGTAAGCGCGGTAAAATCTTGCATGTCATCCATATTCTTGTACTATAGCATAAAAGTCGGGCATTGTGCTATAATTTACATACAATGAAAATTGGTATTGATACCTTTGGATGTGAGCATGCCCGCTCAGGTCTGGGGGCATATTTGAAGTCTCTGGTTGACCATCTGCCTGCTTCCGATACGGTGGAGTATGAGCTGTTCGGATCTGATATAGACAGATATACATATACTGACGAAAATGATATTCAGTTTTACGGCCTGTCATCTGTGAGCGAGCGTTTCTGGCAGCAGCGGCTGTGGCATCTGTGCTCCGCGAACCGGCTGTCAGCCCGCCGTGCTTATGACGTGGTGCTGTATCCTGCGGCGGTGCACATGCTGCCGTGGAGTTTTTCAAAGCCCGGTGTTGCGATCGTCAATGATATAGTTTCTTTGATTATAAAAAATAGTTCTCCGTTTGCCGCGCTTACGGTAACCCATGGGCTGAGACGTGCATCGCGGATAATCGCCGCAAGTAATTTTATAAAAGAAGATCTGGTGAATCTTGGAATTGCTCCTGATAAGATTAACGTTGTATATAACGGAATTGATCACAGCCAGTTTTATCAGCATCCGCTGCTGGATAATGATACGGTGACCATTAAGCCGTTTGCTATAAAGCGGCCGTATCTTATCTATGCTTCCAGAATGAACAGCGCGTCGAAAAAACATGTGGAGCTGATCAGAGCTTTTACGCTGTTTAAGGAAAAAACGCATATGCCTCACCGGCTTGTTCTGGCCGGCGGTGACGGTTCTTTTGCGCGTGAAATAGAGAAGGCCGTCTGCGCGTCTTCTGCCGTGTCCGATATTTTTATGACCGGCTATTTTCCGGCGGAAAGTTTTCCGGAGCTGTATTCCGGCGCTGAGGCATGTATATTCCCGTCGGTGAGCGAAGGGGTGGGGCTGCCGGTTATTGAGGCCATGGCAACCGGAATTCCCGTGGCATGCTCACGCTCAGGCGCGCTGCCGGAGATTGCCGGTGATAGCGCGGTTTTCTTTGATTCTGATAATATAGAGGAAATTGCCGGTGCCATAGAGCGTATCGTGACTGATACCGGGCTGCGGGATCGTCTGGTTGAAAGCGGGCTGGCATGGACTAAACAGTTCCAATGGAATGCCGCTGCCCAGCAGACGCTTGACGTTCTTAAGATGGCGGCTGCTGACCGCTGGTAAAACAAAACGGCCCGGAGCTGGTATCGTGCGCTCCGGGCCGTTTTGTTTTAGGGCTTACGAGTCCGTATACTGCCGATAACGGCGGTTTATGCTGTCTTTTGGATTTCCAGCAGCGCCGGAATGTCGGCGATTTTCTGGTTTTCCACAATATCCTTTGATATGGTCAGCTTTTTCTTGCCTTCGATGCTCGGTATTTCGAACATAAAGTCCATGAGGATTTTTTCCACGATGGCACGAAGACCGCGTGCACCTGTTTTTTGCTGAATAGCAATGTTTGCAATCTCTTCGATCGCTTCGTCGGTGAAGGTAAGCTCCACATCATCGATCTCAAAGGATGCCTGAAACTGCTTGGTGATGGCGTTCCTCGGCTCGCGCAGAATGCGTACCAGATCATCTTTATTCAATTCCTTAAGTGCGACGGTGATGGGCATACGGCCGATAAGCTCCGGTATAATACCGAATTTTACCAGATCATCGGGTGTCACCTGATTCAGCAGGTCCATGCGCTGCTCTTCTGACATCATGTTGACGTTTGAGCCGAATCCCATGGTGTGCTCGGCGGTGCGCTGCTCGATGATTTTGTCAAGGCCTACGAATGCGCCGCCAAGAATGAACAGAATGTTCGTGGTGTCAATCTGGATCATCTCCTGATTGGGATGCTTTCTGCCGCCCTGCGGAGGTACGCTTGCAACGGTTCCCTCAATGATTTTGAGAAGTGCCTGCTGTACGCCTTCACCTGAAACATCTCTGGTTATAGAAGTGTTTTCGCTCTTACGCGAGATTTTATCGATTTCATCAATAAAGATAATGCCGCGCTCTGCAGCCGCTACGTTTCCGTCGGCATTGTTGATAAGCTTCAGCAGTACGTTCTCTACATCCTCACCTACATAGCCGGCTTCTGTCAGCGTAGTGGCATCGGCGATTGCAAAGGGGACTTTGAGCTTCTGGGCAAGTGTTTTTGCCAGAAGCGTTTTGCCGCTGCCGGTGGGGCCGATAAGCAGAATGTTTGATTTTTCGATCTTTACATCAGTATTGTTTTTGGCCTTTTTCTGAACGGACATGCGCTTGTAGTGGTTGTAGACTGCAACGGACAGTACTTTCTTTGCCTGGTCCTGTCCGACGACATACTGGTCAAGATAGGCTTTGAAGTCTTTGGGCGAAGGTACGTCACTCATTTCAATCGGTGTCAGCGCTGTTTCTTCCTGCTCCAGAATACTCTGGCAGATTGCCACACACTGATTACAGATAAAGATACCGCCCGACGGAGCCGCTACAAGATGACGCGATTCATCTGCCGGCTTGCCGCAGAATGAGCAGTACTGTGCTGAGCTCCCTAATCTTCTCATTTATCTTTTCTCCCCGGCATTACATGGTCAACAATACCGTATTCCAATGCTTCCTGCGCAGACATGAAGAAATCGCGCTCCATATCGGCGGCGATTTTTTCTACAGGATGTTTTGTGTGCTGCGCAAAATAATCGATCGTGAGTTTTTTAAGGCGGATAATTTCTTTTGCCTGAATGGCGATATCGCTTTCCTGTCCCTGTACGCCGCCCCACGGTTGATGAATCATGACACGAGAAGAGGGCAGCGCATAACGTTTGCCTGCAGCGCCGCCTGCCAGAAGAATTGCGCCCATGCTGGCAGCCTGTCCGAGACAGATGGTCTGGATCTGGCATTTCACATACTGCATGGTGTCATAGATTGCCAGACCGGCGGTTACAGAGCCGCCGGGGCTGTTGATGTAAATACTGATATCTTTTTCAGGATTTTCAGATTCAAGAAAGAGAATTTGAGCAACAACAAGGTCGGCCGTTACATCAGTAATTTCACCGTCGATGAAGATGATTCTGTCTTTTAAAAGACGGGAAAAAATGTCATAGGAACGTTCCCCGTTGCCGCTGCGTTCTACTACATATGGCACAAGCGTGTTCATCTGTTCGTTCATAAAACTTCCTTTAACTCGTTAATTCTTGAGATCCTGCAGATATCAGTATAGTGTACGTTTTACTGTACGTCCGCAGAATTTTTGAACAAATCTGCAAAAGCAACTTTATCGCCTTTGGTTACTTTTACCTCGGCATAAAGCTGCTGATACAGTTTCTGCTCTTTAGCATCATCTATAAGATACTCTTTTGCACGGGGATCCGCATAGTGTTTTTTTACATCTTCTACGGACATTCCGCCTTCATCTGCGATTCTGGTGTACTCAGCCTCGATTTCTTCGGGGGTAACGGAAATGTTACGCTCACGGAGCAGGCTTTCGACGATGATGCGGCTCTTGAGCATTTTTTCTGCGGTTGCAGTCCATTCTTTGAGCATTGCATCTTTTGTCTGACCGGATGCGGTTATCATCTTTTCAAGCTGCTCGGGAGTGGTCTGGAACTGTTTTGCCATCATTTCCCAGCGGCTTTCCAGCTCTGCCTTAAGCATGGATGCAGGAATGTCGAACGGATTGCGCTCTGTCAGCTGTGTGAGCAGATCGTTGCTCTTGAGCTCATTGATGCGGCGGTTCTTTGCAGTCTCCATGTTCTTCATGATGTCTTTTTTGAGATCATCAAGCGTCTTGTATTTTTCGCTGACATCCTGTGCCAGATCATCATCGATTTTCGGCAGGTTGCGGATCTTGATGGCTGTCATGGTTACAGTCAGTTTCTTTGTTGTGCCTGCAAAATCTTTGTTCTCATCGTTCTTGGCATATTTTTTGGTGATTTCTTTTGTCTCACCTTTTTTCATGCCGATAACATCGTCGTCAATTTTGTAGATGTTCTGACCCTGACCAATGGTGAATGTAAAGTCCTGACGCTTGGTGTCGGCAATTTCTTTGCCGTCAGCATCCAGCTCTGCAAAAGTAACGGTGACAATGTTGTCTTTTTCAGCAGCTTCATCATCTTTTTTGTCGATGACAACTGCATTGCGCTCCTGAATAGCCTTAAGCTCTTCGTCAAGCTCTTTGTCACCGATGGTAACCTGCGGTTCTTTAATGGTGATGCCTTTGAAATCACCGACTGTTACTTTGGGGAATACATCGTAGGTAACGGTGTAGGTCAGATCTTTTGAAGTGTCGAGCTCAGGCAGTTTTTCCAGTGAGGGCTGTGCGTAGGGCAGCGGCCTGTTCTCTGTTTCCTTCTGAAAGATTTCATTCAATGATTTGTCAATCAGATCTGATGTTACATCAGCTTTTAATGCAGCGCCGTATTTGCGCTCAAGCACTGCTACCGGTACATGTCCCTTTCTGAAGCCGGGCATCTGAACGTTTTTAGCATATTTATTTATAATCTGAGTGTAGTTTTCCGCTACATCTGCCTTACCGATGGTTACGGTCAGTTTAACCGCTGACTTTTCAAGCTTTGTAAACTCTTTTGTGATATTCACGTTGCTATCCCCTTAAAAATGAAATAATAAACCGGAATACACCGCACCTGCAGCTGCCGGAATATTGTACTAATTTGTAAAAAAAAAACGATTAAGATTGCTCTTAATCGTTTTTTTTCATAAGAGCGGGAAACGGGAGTTGGACCCGCGACATCCACCTTGGCAAGGTGGCGCTCTACCACTGAGCTATTCCCGCAGAAAAAATCGCATATATGCAACGCATGTATATGCGAGAGGAGGGACTTGAACCCTCACGCCTAAGGCACTAGATCCTAAGTCTAGCGTGTCTGCCATTTCACCACTCTCGCGTTCAGCTCAAGTGCGCTTTTTACAAAGGCCGACACAAAAGCGTTTGTACTTGAGCGACCGGAGGATCGAACTCCGGACCCACAGATTAAGAGTCTGTTGCTCTACCAGCTGAGCTAATGGCCCGTAAAAATAACTTGCGTCCGACAGGATTCGAACCTGCTA
>CACZQF010000020.1 GCA_902783245.1 uncultured Spirochaetaceae bacterium
GATGCAATGAGTATAAGTTGCACGGTGATTATGGGGCTGATGTTCGGAAGTACATGCCGCAGTATTATTTTTAGCTTTGGAACGCCGCAGGCGTATGCCGCACGGACATAGTCGGCGGCGAGCACGGCAAGCGTGTTGACCCGCGTAACCCGCGCCACCGGCGCCGAGGCTGAGATGCCGATCGCTATGACGGCGGAGCTCATGGAGGCTCCGCGTACGGTTACCACGAGCATTGCCAGCAGTATGGACGGAAATGCGATCATGGCATCAAAAATAAACGACAGGCCTTCATCAACGGTTCTTCTGCTGCTTGCGGCGATAATGCCCAGCGGAATACCGATGGCGGCCGCTATAAGCGGTGCAGTGACGGCGATATAGAATACATAGCGTGCGCCGATCAGCAGCTGGCTGAACAGGTCCCGGCCCAGCTTGTCCGTTCCTGCCCAGTGGATGCTGTCAGGTGCGGAAAGCCGCAGGCCGGGATCAGGCTCGTCCGGCGGGAATGGCAGCCAAAAAAACGACAGCGCCGCCGCGATGAAAATTATGGACAGAAAGCATATACCGATGATGAGCGTTACGGATTTTTTGTGCTTCATTTTGAATGCCGCTCCTGATACGAAAGCCGCGGATCGATCATGTGCTGCAGAATGTCAATGATAAAACCGATGACAAGTACAAAAAAGGTGATGAGGAATATGATATCCTGTACGACCGGGAAGTCCCGGGAGCGTACGCCCTGCAGCAAAAATGCGCCGAGTCCGGGCAGTGCGAACACGTTTTCTATGACCACTGCGCCCAGAAGTGATGAGGTGAACTCTATGTCGAGTATGGTCATAATCGGCACCGCCATGTTGCGCAGGCCGTGCTTTATACGTACTGCAAAGGCGGAAAATCCCAGTGAGCGGGCGGTGCGGATATAGTCCTGCCGGAGCACATCCTGCGCGGCGGATCTGACATAGCGGATCAGGCTTGCCGACATGACGGCGGCGACCGTAAAAACAGGAAGTACGAGTGAACGGACGGCAGCCGCGGAGTTTCCCCAGCCTTCCCGCGGAAAACCACCTGCGGGAAGCAGATGCAGCCTGAGCGCAACGATCCAGACAAGTATGATGCCGATCCAGAACGCCGGAACTGCCACGCCTGCCGCCGAAACCGCTGAGATGCTCATGCCGACCGCGTCTTTTTTATGTACGGCGGCAATGATTCCGAGCGGAATTGATATGAATGATGCCAGAATAAAGCTGCATATGCTGAGCGGCAGCGTAATGGGCAGCCGGCGGACTATTTCCTGTCCTACCGGCAGCTTTGTCAGATAGGAATAGCCTAGATTCCCGTGCATCAGGCTCCGGACCCAGTCTGTGTACTGGACAAGCACATTCTTGTCCAGTCCGAGCGCCGCTTTGGCCTGCTGAATGTCCTCTGCCGTTGCTTCAAGGCCTGTCAGTGTCAGCGCCGCATCTCCCGGCAGAATCCGCAGTACAAAGAAGCAGATGCTGCCGGTAAGAAACGTATACAGTATAAGAAAGCATGAGCGGCGTAACAGAAAATGCAGCATACTTCCTACTTCTTTTCTATGTTCGCCACATAGAATGAAGAGTTTTTACCGTTGGCAGGGTAACCGGATACCGTTGATACTGATACACGGAGCTGCGGATATAGGAACAGCCAGCTGCTTGCGGCTTCTTCCGCTATTTTGCGGGCAATCTTTTTGTAGATTAAATTCTGCTCGTCTGCTGATAAGGCGAACTGTGCATCCTTTACCCACTGCTGTACTTCCGCGTTGTCGTAGCCCCAGTAGAAATTCGGGTTTCCGTACCAGATGAGGTCCCGGTCGTTTACATGTTCCTGCAGGGTGGCATCGTAGTCTTTGTTCTTAAAGACGATCTCATACCATGCGGACGGATCTATGACTTTTATGTCTACGGTGACGCCGATTTTTGCCAGATCGCTTTTGATGGCCTGTGCGCTCAGCTGATGGATTGCCGTGGACGGCGTGATCAAAGAGAACGTGAAGCCGCCCGCATAGCCTGCTTCGGCAAGAAGCGCTTTTGCAGATTCGGGATCATAGGCATTGACAGCGGTAAGATCTTCATACCAGGGATCTGACGGCGGAACAAAAGAACCGATGAGCTGTCCGTAGCCGTCCCATGCTGCTTTCAGAACGGCGGCTTTGTTGACGCCGCGGCTGAGTGCCTGACGTACGCGTACATCCGTAAATGGCGCGCGCTTGTCATTGAATGCGAATACCTGCTTGGTGGTTGATTTGCCCTCTGTAATCGTATAGGCGCTGTTGTTTTTGAACGCCGCAAGCTGCTCGGGCGTATCAATGTTGGTGATCAGATCGATCTGGCCGCCGAGCAGGGCGTTCGTTTCAGCATTGCTGTCGCTGAAATAGGTGAATACGATTTTTTTATTCTTGGGCTTAGGACCCCAGTACTCATCGAACCGTTCAATGGAAAGCGATGTTCCCGCCTGATAATCGGTGAGCTTGTACGGTCCTGTTCCGTTTGCTGTGGCACTGTTGTCCGTCGTTCCATCCTTCACGATCCAGACAAATGTTGTGTAGTAATCAAAGGACTGTGTCCGCTGCTTCAGATATATTTTTACAGTGTTGTCAGAGCCGGCTTCAATATGGTCTATTACAGCCAGATCTGTTTTTCTTGCAGCATGTGATTCCGGTGACAGTGCACGCTCAAAGCTGTATTTTACGTCCTGCGCGGTAAGCGTGGAGCCGTCGTGAAAGCGTACGCCGTCACGAAGCCTGAACGTGTACACAAGTCCGTCCGTAGAAACTGAGTATGACGGCGAAAGTGTCGGAATGATGGAACCGTCATCCTCCAGACTGAGCAAAGGCTCATAGACATTCCGGTACAGTGCTTCGGTAATGCCTGAGCTGCCGCCTGCAATGTTGTTCAGGTTGACGGGCGGATTTGTAGAACCGACGTACACAATGGCGTCCGGGTTAAATGCGGTTGTATTTCCTGATTCGGTGGCTTGTGGAGCCGTATCTTTTTTTGCGCAGCCTGCTGCAAAGAAACTGATTCCAATCACCGATAGTATGATTCCCTGCATTGTTTTTTTCATATACTCTCTCCTGTCATAAAAAAAACGATATGGTTTATACTGTATATTAATACAGTTATTACCTATTGGTATAGTATGGTTTTTAATAGGAAATGTCAATCCAGGGTATGTATTTTGCGTAACGTGCGCCCGGGTGATCGCAGCATTTGCGAGCACCCGGGCATTTTATGTGTGCGGGAATCCAGTGTGCAGTTATTTTGCAGAAATGACAGCGAATCCGTACTTGGCAAATACTTTGCCGGATTCTTCGGTGCGCAGGAAATCAAAGAAGGTTTTGGCCGCTGCTTTGTTCGCACTGGCTTTGATGAGCGCGCCCGGGTAGATGATGGGCTTGCAGCTGCCTGCAGGTGCCTCCGCAATAATGCGTATGACGGGTGAAATGGCGGCATCGGTGGCGTAGACTACACCTGCATCAACTTCTCCTTGTTCTACATAGGTCAGAACCTGCCGCACGTCTTTGGCAAAGACTGCCTTGGCTGAGATCGTATCCCAGATGCCCAGTGAGGTGAATACCTGCTTTGCATAGTCACCGGCGGGTACGCTTTCAGGAATACCGAGCGCGATACGGCGTACTTTTGGCGATGCGCAGTCTTCGTATGCGGTAATGCCTGCGGGATTGTCACCGGGGGTGATGACGACCACTTTGTTTTCGAACATATTCACGCAGTCTGCTTTGTCCACGAGCTCTTCTTTTATGAGCTGATTCATGTGGGATGCAGCTGCGCTGATGAACAGGTCGGCCGGGGCTCCCTGCTCAATCTGCTTGCGCAGCGTACCTGACGCGCCATAGGTGGGGGTAACTTTTATGTTCGCTCCCTGCGGCAGCTGCGCAAACCGTTCGATCTGCTCGTTCATGGCGTCCGTAAGACTTGCCGCCGCGGCGATGATGATTTCGGTCTTAGGCTTTTGAGCCGCTGCTCCGGAGTCTTTTTTTCCGCCTGCAAAAACCATTCCGGCACAAGCAGCCGCCGTGCAGACCGCGGCCGTCATGGCTGCCAATGTTCTGTACCCATGCATTTTCATATATGCCTCCATTTTAGTATCAGACGGGTTATCTGGCACAGTTGTGCTCGGTGCCCGCAAGAATTCCAAGACCGTGCGTGACCGGCTGCAGTATATAGCCAAGGCATTCTCTGCATGCCTTGGGGCTGCCCGGCAGGTTTATGATGAGTGTTTTGCCGCGGATGCCGGCCGCCGCCCTGCTGAGCATGGCGCGCGGAGTTATTTTCAGCGACTCCTGCCGCATTGCCTCGGGAATGCCGGGCACTTCGCGCGTTATGACGGATTTTGTGGCTTCGGGCGTAACGTCACGCTCGGAAAAACCGGTGCCGCCGGTGGTCACGATGAGCTGCACGGTGCCGCTGTCGGCAAGCTGCGCAAGCTTTGCGGCGATCTGATCCTGTTCATCAGGAATAATGCTTACTCCGCTTACAGTGTAGCCGAATGACTCGAGCGCTTCCTTTACGGCGGGACCGCTTGCGTCCTGCCGCGTACCGGCGGCGCCTGAATCGCTGACGGTAATGACTGCGGCAGTGAAAGGCAGGGTATAGGTCATGGTGTCGCCCTCTCTGATTGTACCGCCGTGCAGTACTCTGGCGAACACGCCTTCGCGCGGCATGATACATTCACCCATTGCTTTGTGTATGGCGCAGTGGTCATGACATTCTTTACCGATCTGCGTCAGCTCCAGAAGCACCTCTCCGCAGGAAAATCTGGTGCCCAGCGGCAGTGTTCTGAAGTCTATGCCGCGTACTACCAGATTTTCGCCGAATGCACCCCAGGGAATGTCCGGACGTACCACGCCTGCCGGAAGCGGCTTGGCACGGAACGCATCGATTTTATCCGCGCTCAGAAGTGACACCTGACGGTGCCATTTTCCGGCATGGGCATCGCCGTCTATGCCCCAGTCTTCGATAAAGACTGCTGAATGGCAGTTTGTTTTCTGCGTGCCTTTTGCGGGACTCGTACAGACTGCAATCACTTTTGCGGCGTTGTGTGCTGACGGAAACGTTATATGTAATTCACTCATTGCTTTTATCCTCCGATTTGACTCATATACCGGTCGGTGTCATGTATTGAGCGGACCGCCGGTTGGTAAAAATGGTTGCGCCTGTTTTTGTGCGCTATCTCGTAGTCTACGGCCTGTGAAATCAGCTGTGCCGTATGATCCGTAAGCCCTTGGGCCAGCAGCGGCTGTATGGATGTACCGCTTTTGTACTGCAGGCATGCCTTGATATAGCCGTCCGCAGTGAGCCGCAGACGGTTACAACCGGAGCAGAAGCTGTGGGTCACAGGGCTGATGAATCCAATCGTTCCGGCAAAGCCCTGCGGCGTAAAGTATTCATACCGTTCCGTGTGCGGGCCATGCGCCGGAACCAGCGTTCCGAATGTGTCCGTAAGCTTGCGGTAGACAAAATCTCTGCTTCTGAAGCTGCACAGCGGGGATTTTCCGCAGCCGAGCGGCATAAGCTCTATAAAGCGCACACTGATGTTCCGTGTACGCGCAAGCGCCGCTATGCCGGTCAGATCCTCATCATTGATGCCTGAAGGAACGCAGTTCACTTTTACGTACAGCGTAGGGATGGCGCATGCGGCGTCTATGGCACTGAGTACGCGGGCTGCGCCGTCCGGCTGATTAAGCCGAGTGATGCGTGAAAAACGTGCTTCATCCAGCGTATCCAGACTGATGTTAAGTCCGTCCAGTCCTGCGCTCACCAGCTCGGGAAGCTGCTGCTCCAGCAGCAGGCCGTTGGTGGTGATGGAAATCTGCTCTATGCCGTCGATTTGTTTGAGCATGGCCACCAGCTTCGGCAGGTCCTTGCGGACAAGCGGCTCGCCGCCGGTGAGCCGGATATGTCGTATGCCTTTTTGTGCGCAGATGCGCGCAAAGAATGTGATCTCCTCATACCGCAGAATCTGCTCATGCGGAATCGGTGTTACTCCTTCCTCCGGCATGCAGTATACGCAGCGGGCGTTGCAGCGGTCCGTGACTGAGATTCTCAGATAGTCTATTGTACGTCCTGTGCTGTCTGTCATAGTATTATTTTCCGAAACCGCAGTTCGGGAAGGTGCATTTCGGGCAGCTCAGGCACAGGCCGCCTTCTCCTAATGCGATGATATCTTTTTTAGCGACCCTGAGCCCTGCGGCAACGCGGGGCAGCACTATATCAAAGACCGTGGAGGCCGCATACATGACGCATCCGGGCAGTCCCATGACGGGGATGTAGCCGTCAGCAAGCTTTTCGTTCCATGCGTGCTCAGGAGAAGTGACCGCATTGTCCGCAGGTACGCCTGAGCCGTCTTTACGCAGGTAGCCGAGCAGGAACATAGCGCCCGGCAGTACAGGCGAACCATAGGTTACGATATGAGCGCCCGCTGCTTTGATCGCTCCCGGCGTACGGTCGTCCGGATCTACGCTCATGCCGCCGGTGCACAGAACCATCTGCGCGCCGGACTGCACCGCTTCATGCACGGCCTGCTGTATCAGTTCTGTTTTGTCGTCGCAGAGTTTATGAAAAATGCAGGAAATGCCGTAGGCCGCAAGCTTGTCCTTGATGACCGGCGTAAAAGTGTCCTGTATGCGGCCGTGATATACTTCACTGCCGGTGGTGATGACAGCGGCAGTCTTGATTTTCCATGGCACCACGTCAAGGATCGGTTCTTTGCTTACGGCTTCTGCCTGCGCAAGAAGTTGTTCCTCAATGACCAGCGGAATTACCCTGAATCCGGCCAGCTTGCTGCCTTTAGTGACGGCCGTACAGCCGTGTCTGGTTGCTATGGTTATGTCGGGTATGGAATTTATAGAAAGCAGCGCGTCGCTGTTTACAATAAACAGGCCGTCCGTGTCTGCGATAAGCTCAATTTTACCTTCTTTGACCGGTGTACCATGCATGTTGCTGCCCTGGCAGATTTTCTGCAGGCGCAGGGCGGCGTCATTTTCATGCACGGAGCCTTCCGTGGTTTCCCAGATGTACAGATGCTCTTTGCCGAGGGACAGCAGGACGGGAATGTCCTCCTCCGTTACAATATGTCCTTTGCGGAATCTGGCATCTTTGGTTACGCCTTTGACTATTTGTGTTATGTCGTGGCAGAGTACCGTTCCTACTGCATCTTTAGTATCGATCAGTTTCATACTAGTGTTCCGTCCTATGCGTTATCCGCATTTACGAATAACGCTTGTTTAAAAACACGGGCTTTTTGCAGCCCGTGTGAGATACCGTTTTATTTTACTGCTACGGCTTCGATTTCTACAAGTGCGTCTTTAGGCAGACGGGCTACCTGTACCGCAGAACGTGCCGGGTAGGCGCCTTCTGAAAAGAATTCGGCGTAGATACCGTTCATGGCGGCAAAGTTGTTCATGTCGCTTAAGAATACGGTTGTTTTAAGCACTTTGTCCATTGATGAGCCGGCAGCCTCAAGTACAGCCTTTACGTTGCGCAGTGACTGGCGGGTCTGTTCCTCAATGGTAGTTCCCGCAAAGTTTCCGGTGGCGGGATCTACCGGCAGCTGGCCTGAGCTGAAAATAAAGCCGTTTGCCTCGACGGCCTGAGAATAGGGGCCGATAGCTCCGGGTGCATTGTTCGTAGCAATAATCTGTTTCATATGTATTCCTCCTGATTTATTCGTGCAGTACCATGTGAGAACATGAGCAGCGTCGTTGCGCTGCATCCCCCGCTGCAACACCCGTTGTAACGGGGGAATTTCACATGTATACATGCAGATTGGTTCCGCACTCTGTATATATTATCAGTCAATACTAAAAATAAATCAAGATACCAAAATAAAATTTGATTTATTTTAAATTCGGATTTACACTATACATGTTGCTAAATAAAAAGACTTGGCATTGTGCATCGTTATAGCAGGTTTTGCCTTTTTTGCAAAAGACCGGGACTTGTCATAATGAATCTTGCCCAACACCCGGTTTCTTTTTTATTAAAAATATGGAGGAAAAAGTGGAAGCAAAAGCTAAAAGCAGCAGTGTAGAAAATATCTACACGCTCGAAGGAAGAGTTCCCCTTGGAAAGGCCGTACCGTTCGGTCTGCAGCACATTCTTGCAATGTTCGTTGCGAACTTGGCTCCGATGCTGATCGTGGGCGGAGTAGCCGGATTCGATTCTGCACAGAAAACGTTCTTTATCCAGAACTGTATGATCGTTGCAGGTATCGGTACGCTCGTACAGCTGTATCCGGTCTGGAAAATCGGCTCTGGTCTGCCGATTGTTATGGGCGTAAGCTTTACGTTCGTTGCCATTGCCTGCTACATCGCGGCTACCTACGGGTATCCGGCGGTAGTCGGCGCCGTCATTGTCGGCGGTTTGGTTGAAGGTGTGCTCGGTCTGCTGGCACGGTACTGGCGTAAGTTCATCTCTCCGATCGTGGCATCCTGCGTGGTCACCGCCATCGGATTCTCTCTGCTCGGCGTTGGCGCGAACAGCTTCGGCGGCGGCGTCGGTGCACCTGACTTCGGTTCTGCACAGAACCTGATCCTCGGTACCGTTACGCTGATAACGCTGCTGGCGGTTATGGTGCTCGGCAAAGGATATATCAAGCGTCTGGCCGTTCTGTTCGGCCTTATCGTAGGCTATATAGTTGCTCTTTTCATGGGCAAGGTTAATTTCTCGGCATTTAACGGCATTTCCATTATTTCACTGCCGCACATCATGCCCATCATGCCTGAATTCCATCTCACACCTATCCTGTCATTCGTTCTGGTATACCTTGTTTCCGCCACGGAGACTATCGGCGATACCACCGCTTGCAGCGACATGGGTCTGGGTCGTCAGCCTACTGACAAAGAAATTTCCGGCAGCCTTGCCTGTGACGGTCTGTGCAGTACCGTATCTGGTCTGTTCAGCTGTATGCCGATCACATCATTCAGCCAGAACGTCGGTCTGGTTGCCATGACAAAAGTCGTGAACCGGTTCACGATTGCCACCGGTGCAATCCTTATGATTCTGGCAGGTCTGTTCCCGCCCGTAGGCGCGTTCTTTGCTACGCTGCCAGATGCGGTTCTGGGCGGCTGTACGGTCATTATGTTCGGTCAGATTATTGTGTCTGGTATTGATATGATCATCCGCTGCGGTCTGACAGAGCGCAACATGCTGATCATTTCTCTGTCATTGTCACTTGGTCTCGGCTTTACGCTGGTCAACGGCATTTTCTCTATCTTCCCCAAGGTTGTGGAAGAAGAACTGCAGAACAACTGCGTTGCCATCGTATTCATCCTTGCGCTGGTGCTTGATTATGTACTGCCGCGGGATAAGAATGCAAAACCTGTTATGTAAGTATACAGGACCCCTGAGATAACATCCCGGGGAGGGGGCCGTTAAATAGTTCCGGGCGGTATGCCGCCCGGAACTGTCAGACGGTATCAGGAAACAGGCCGCCGAACTGCTCCTGCAGCATCCGGCGGCTTTCTTCTGCAACAATCCTTTCAAGACGGCGGTAGCATGCGAGCATGTTGCGGCCGTTTTCTGTTATTACTGAGCCGCCGCCCGACTCTCCGCCGGTGGTGCGTGTCAGAAGATCGAATCCTAGAGATTTTTCACAGCTTTTTAAGATGCTCCAGGCCTTGCTGTAGGACATATTCATAAGGGCGCATGCGGCGCGCAGTGACCCTGTTGAGTTGACTTTTTCCAGCAGTTCGGCAATGCCAGGACCGAATCCCTTTTCGCCGCCGTCTGCAATCAGTTTGATGGTTATTTTAGGTGTTAGTTTCATGCTCCGACGCTTCCTCCCGCTCCATAAAATCACATTCATGGAATCCGTCTGTTTCTATATCGGCGTCGGCCAGAAGTTTTTGGATGGTTTCTTTTTTCTGAAGGTCGTCTTTCCATGCATATCCGCACCCCGCGGAAATGGTGCGGGGTACGGGTATAAGCCGTCCCGGATGCGGCAGGCCGGACAGAATGCTGTCCGCTGCCATTGCATCTGCGGTCGAAGGAAACGCCACAACCAATCGTTTGACGCTGATTCTCATGAAAGAATGCTCAGCTCAGCTCGATGGCGTATTCGCCGTTGTTTTCGGTGACGGTGACCTGACGGCCTTTTGATTTTCCGAATTTCTGTACGTTTGTAAGGGCGCAGGCTTCATCTACCAGAACCCGTACCGGCTCATTCGGATTTGCTTTTACTGCCTGATTGGTGAGCATAACCGGCTCAGGGCATGACAGCCCGCGTGCATCAACTTCTACCATAAATATACCTCCTGAATGCACAAGCATGTGTCAGCAGCGCATGCTTGTGTGTAGCGGGCACCTCGAAAAACTTCAGACATCGAAGATGTTCTTTTTCGAGGTGCCCTAGTATAAACTTGTGCTGCAGCACACATGTGCTACTTGTTCTTACGCTTCTGTGTAAAGGCAATGATCAGCAGCAGGATAATACATGCGATCAGTACTGTTTTTCCGTTTGCGCCGGGACCGCCGAGGCTTTCTTTTGAAGCTGCGGCACCGGCAAGACCGAAGTTATGCGCTGCGGCAGCTCCGATAAGCATACCGATTACGGTGATGGCTGCATCTGCGGAACCCTGTCCGGCCAGAACCAGCTGACGGAACGGACAGCCGCCTGCAAGCACTGCTGCTACGCCTACTGCGTACATGCCCAGGAAGTTCCAAAGGTGCTGTGAATGGGCTACCGGCTGGCCGGTAAATGAGAAGTGTGCTTTGCCTGCCGCAATGTTGAACACAAGCATCGTCACGAACAGTGCCGCTATAATAGAAAGAAGATCAAAGCTTCCGACCAGGAACAGGTCGCGGATGCCGCCTGCAAAGCAGGTGCGGGTTTTCTGTGATACGGCTCCTACCACCGCGCCTGCTGCAAGTGCGAGCAGAACGGGTGCATGCATGCTGCCGGGGCCTTTCGTGCTGACTGCGAACAGCGTTGTGGTTACTGACAATACGAACAGCACTGCCATGATAACGGTAAGCACTGCGCCGTTCGCTTTCTGGGTCTCATAGGTTCTGCCGAGTGTAAAGCCATTCTTGAGCGCAATGGTTGCCGTAAAAATACCGGCAATAAAACCAATGAGCGCTACATAGGCATTCAGATCGCCGGCGGCCATGCGGATTACCATGCGGAGCGGACAGCCTAAGAATACCAATGCGCCTACTGCCATGGAAAAACCGAAGAACAGGCGCAACAGCGGTGATGAGCCGGCCGTTGATTTGTATTCTTTTGTCGCCACGGAAATAACGAAAGATCCGAGCAGAATGCCCGCGATCTCAGGCCTGAAATACTGTACCGGCGCTGCGGTGTGCAGCTTGAGCGAACCTGCGATATCACGGATAAAGCAGGCGATACAGATTGCCATGTTTGCCGGGTTGCCCGACAGTGACAGAACGATTGCTACTGCACCGAATATAATTCCGGACAGTATCAACGGCACTTTTAGTGCCGGCAGTTTTACTGCATTCTGATTACCTTTTTCCATACTGGAACCTCTTATATAACAATATCTTTTTGTATTTCCGCAAGGGCGTTCACCGCTGCGGCAATATCCTGCTCTGTAGTGAACCAGCCGAAACTGAATCTCACCATCCCCTGTGCTTCGGTACCGAAGCTTTTATGAACGAGCGGCGCACAGTGCGCGCCTGCCCGTGTTGCAATGCCGTATTCCGTGGACAGGATGTCGCTGACCTCCGCGGAATCTGTATCCCCTATGTTGAGCGAAACGATGGGCGCACGGTCGTACAGTTTTCCGGCAGAATCCGTACGGAAATCTCCATAGAGCCTGATGCCCGGAATGTGCCGTACGCCGTCGTAGAACTGCTGTGTCAGCTTCTGCTCATGCGCATGGATGGCGTCGATTCCTTCCTGCTGTATATATGAAACGGCGGCGCTGAGGCCTGCCAGTCCGTGTGTATTCAGCGTGCCGGCTTCCAATGCTTCCGGCATGACGGAAGGATGCTCCTTGTCGAACGAGCGGATGCCGCTGCCGCCGCGCTTGAGCGGTCGTACGGTTATATCCGGCATGACGCAGATGCCGCCCGTGCCCTGCGGTCCCATGAGCGATTTATGCCCGGTAAAGCACAGCACGTCGGCCCGGGTACCCTGACCGTCAAGATCCGCGGCATTGATGCTCAGCGAGCCGGCGGCCTGGCTTGCATCCAGAATAAGCAGCGGCTTGTGACCGGTGCGCTCATGCAGGCGGCGCAGCATTGCTCCGACCGCCGTAAAGTCGGTGATATTGCCGGTGACGTTCGATGCCATGGTAATGACGAGCGCGCGAGTATGCTCCGACAGCAGCTTTTCCAGCGCCCGGTAGTTTATAACGCCGTCGGCGCCTATGGGCGCTATATCAAGCCGTACACCGTTGTTTTTTTGAAAATATAACGGGCGCAAAACAGAATTGTGTTCTGCCGCCGTTGTGACCACCTGCTGGCCGGGCACAGAAGGATCAATAAGCCCCATGATGGCAGTATTGAGCGCCTCGGTGGAATTGGAGGTGAATGATATGCAGACAGGCGCAGGAAATCCGAACAGACGCGCAACCGCTTCTCTGCAGCCGTAGACGGTACGTCCGGCCTCAAGCGACGCCTTGTTCATACCCCGGCCGCAGTTGCCGGTGCCCGATGTGAGCGCGGTGGTTACTGCATCTATGACGCACTGCGGCTTCTGTACGGTGGTTGCCGCGTTGTCCAGATAAATCATGCAAGCTCTCCGGCTATATGGATGCTTGTGCCGTCAAATTCGCTGACGGTACCGATCGCCGCGGCCTGCGTACCGATTCCTTTGCCGCCGTCATATGAGGCAAGCGCATCCAGCAGTGCTGCCGCTGATTCCGTAGGAACGCTTATAAGCAGTCCGCCTGAAGTCTGAGGGTCAAATATCAGATCGGAGAGTACGTCTGATTCATGCTCAAATGATACGTACTCACCAACAAACTGTCTGTTGTTGTATGTACCCTGCGGCACCAGCCCCATCTCCGCATAGGAAACGGCGCCTGTGATTACCGGCAGGCTGGCTGCGTTGATATGCAGGCTCACGTTGCTGGCTGTCGCCATCTCGCGGCCGTGTCCTGCAAGACTGAATCCGGTCACGTCGGTACATGCGTGCACGGTAAAGTTGTCGAGCACGCGCTTTGTGGCGCGGTTCAGCGTGGTCATGCTTTTTACAGCCTGCGCCACGGATTCAGGCTCCGCCATATCTGCTTTTGCGGCGGTGTTCACAAGACCGGTGCCGAGCGGCTTAGTCAGAATAAGCGTATCGCCCGGCCGTGCGCCGAAGTTCTTGCGTATTTTACGCGGATCTATGATGCCGGTCACAGCCAGACCGTATAAAGGTTCTTCTATATTGATGGAATGTCCGCCCGCAATGGATGCTCCCGCTTCGTGCACTTTATCTGCGCCGCCCCGCAGTATGGCCGCCAGCACGGGCTCGCCCAGACACGAAGGAAACGCCACTATATTCAGTGCGGTCACGGGCTCGCCGCCCATGGCATAGACATCGCTGAGCGCGTTCGCGGCCGCTATCTGGCCGAACAGGTAGGGGTCATCTACGACCGGCGGGAAAAAATCAACGGTCTGTACCATGGCCATGGTATCTGACAATGCATAGACCGCGGCGTCATCGGAAGTTTCCGTACCCACGATAAGGGCAGGATCTGTGTTGCGCGGCAGTCCCGACACAATGCGTGAGAGCGTACCGGGGGCTATCTTAGCCGCACAGCCCGCTGACTTGGCAAACGATGTTAGCTTTACACTTGAAGGATCTGCATCTGGTTTCATACTTATTTTTAGTATATCTCAAAAATTGTGAGAATGCAATCTTTCTTTACCGTACAGCACTGCTGCGGTAAAACTGCTGTATTGTGGTGCTAAAAATCATATATATTGACATTATTATTCGTATATGCTATGAATTACGTATAAATATGCAACGAAGGCGTTGTGTTCGTTCCCGAACGGTACGGACACAACGCCTTTTTTTGTTTCCTGGAGGGTTTATGAAACGGATGTGTACAGTCGCGGCGGTGATGCTTACTGCCGCATCAGTTGTTTTTGCAGGCGGTGCAAAAGAGAAAAAGACGGCGTCATTCAAGGTTGGCGTCATCTATATCGGTGATGAGAACGAAGGATACACCGAAGCGCATATGAAAGGCATAGCGGAGATGAAAAAGGCCCTGAATCTTTCTGACGGTGACGTCATTGAAAAGAAAAATATTCCGGAAGATGAAAAGGCGTATGATGCGGCCGTTGATCTTGCGGAGCAGGGATGCTCATATATCATAGCCACAAGCTTCGGCCATGAGTCGTATCTGATGCAGGCGGCAAAGGAATATCCCGCCGTACAGTTCAGCCATGCAACCGGATTTCAGGCGGCTTCATCAAAGCTTGCGAACATGCATAACTTTTTCCCTGCGGTATACCAGTCACGGTATGTGTCAGGAATTGTGGCCGGTCTTAAGCTCAACGATATGATCGCATCGGGAAAAATCTCCGCGTCGGAAGCTAAGATCGGTTATGTAGGCGCCTATCCGTATGCAGAGGTGGTGTCCGGCTACACGGCGTTCTTCCTGGGAGCGCGCAGCGTATGTCCTTCTGCGGTGATGCAGGTGCGCTACACCAACAGCTGGGCTGATATGGCGCTGGAAAAAGAAACCGCGGAATCCCTTATTGCCGACAAATGTGTGCTTATCAGCCAGCATGCCGACACGGTGGGTGCACCGACTGCCTGCCAGGCACACGGAGTACCGTGCGTCGGCTACAACGTTGATATGACTTCTGTTGCGCCTACGTGTGCGCTTACGTCTGCCGCGCTCAACTGGGGTGCGTACTACAAGGCGTCAGCGGCGGCGTTCAGAGCCGGAGAGCAGTTCCCCGTAGACTGGAGCAAAGGATATGCGGACGATGCAGTGTTTACAACACCGCTCAATGAGCGTGCAGTTACCGCCGATGCAAAGGCCGCTGTCTCTAAGGCTGTTGCAGATCTGAAGAGCGGAGCGGTAAAGGTATTTGATACCGCTAGGTTTACCGTGAACGGAAAACGCCTTGAAGATCTGATCGCAGCCGGCGGTGATTTTGCAAAATACGCGGCGTATGTAAAGAACGGCATGTTCCATGAGTCCGAGCTCGGCTCCGCGCCGGCATTTGACCTGAGAATAGACGGAATCACAGAGCTTACGGCGAAATAGACATATGCGGCTGCGGCATGTACTGAAAACAAATGTCCGCAGCCGGTAAGGGCGGCAGTCCCGTGAACAGCGGAAGGGGTGTACTTTGGAAGATTCATATGCCATTGAACTGCGCGGCATAACTAAACGGTTCGGCTCGGTCGTTGCGAATGATCACATAGACCTTGCGGTAAAAAAACATGAGATACTTTCGATACTCGGCGAAAACGGCAGCGGCAAGACGACGCTGATGAACATGATCGCCGGTATCTACCGTCCCGATGAAGGATCAATTTACGTGAACGGAAAGGAAGTGTTCATACATTCGCCGCTGGATGCATATGCGCTGAAAATAGGCATGATACATCAGCACTATAAACTTGTGAATGTGTTTACCGCACTGGAAAACATTCTGCTCGGCCTGAACGGACCGCTGCTGCTCGATATGAAGCAGATAAAAAGCGATATCGAAGCTATATGCAGCAAGTTCGGTTTTTCGCTGCAGCTTGACCGCAAGATATATGAAATGTCGGTGTCGGAAAAGCAGACCGTGGAGATTGTAAAGGCGCTGTACCGGGGTGCCGACATACTCATCCTTGACGAACCGACAGCGGTGCTTACGCCGCAGGAAATAAAAAGCCTGTTTGCCATCCTGCGCACCATGCGCGACGACGGCAAGGCGGTCGTGATCATCACGCACAAGCTGAACGAGGTGATGGAGCTGTCCGACCGTGTGGCGGTGCTGCGCAAGGGTGTGTATATCGGATCCGTTCATACTGCGGATGCAACGGCAGACAGCCTTACCGAAATGATGGTCGGCGAAAAAAAATCGCTCAATATACAGCGGCCCCGGCCGCATGATACCTGCGACAGACTGCGGGTTGAGCATCTGACCGTCTACACCAAGGACGGTATAAAGGCTGTTGACGATGCTTCGTTCACTGCACGTGCGGGCGAAATTCTCGGAATTGCGGGCATAGCGGGCAGCGGTATGAAAGAACTTATGGACGCGTTCGCCGGGGTACAGCATGCGGCGGGCGGCAGAATAACGGTATGCGGCAGGGACGGTGTGGAGCGGGATATCACCAACAGGACCCCGCGCCAGATACTGCGTTCCGGTGCCGCCATATCATATATTCCGGAGGACAGGCTCGGAATGGGACTTGTCGGTTCCATGGGCATGACCGGCAACATGATGCTGAAAACCTATACTGACGGTGCGGGACCGGTTATCCGCCGCACCGGTCCGAGGGTGCTTGCAGAAAAAATGCGGCGTTTTCTGGAGATAGTAACGCCCGGTACGGAATATCCTGTGCGCAGGCTTTCCGGCGGCAATGTACAGAAAGTACTGCTTGGCCGGGAAATAGCGTCAAAACCGGATGTGCTGCTCGCTTCGTACCCGGTGCGCGGCCTTGACATCAATTCTTCGTATACGGTGTATGACCAGCTGACGGCGCAGAAAGAGTGCGGCGCGGCCGTCATAGCCGTGATAGAAGATCTTGACGTGATATTGGAGCTGTGCGACAGGATCATCGTACTCAATAACGGCAGGATAACCGGCATAGTAGATGCGTATACTGCCACGAAAGAGCAGATAGGAAAGCTGATGACCGCAGGGAGGTACAGCGCATGACCAGAATGAGCATACGTCTGGCAAAGCAGGACGCTCCTGCTGTTTCCAAAGTAATACTGTATCATATAAACGCCATTGTGCTGTCTCTTGTTGTGTGCGCCGTTATCATCGTGCTGATTACGGGGCTGAATCCGCTGCAGGTGTACGGCGCGCTTATAAACGGCGCGCTCGGTACCAACCGGCGCATGTGGGTTACGCTGCGCGATGCGCTTGTGCTGCTGCTTGTGGCCGTGGGGCTGGTGCCTGCGTTCAAGATGCGCTTTTGGAACATCGGCGCGGAAGGACAGATGCTGATGGGCGGCCTTGCGAGCGCTGCGCTCATGATATACTGCTCCGCGCTGCCGAACTGGCTGCTGATTGTGCTGATCATGGCCGCGGGCTGCGCGGCGGGCATGGTATGGGGGATTATTCCCGCAGTGTTTAAAGCTGTGTACAGCACGAATGAAACGTTGTTCACGCTCATGATGAATTACGTGGCCATGCAGATTATCACCTTCTGCATCGTGTTCTGGGAAAATCCCGCCGGCTCCAATACGGTGGGCATTATAAACGGCGCGACGAACGCAGGCTGGTTTCCCGCGGTGTTCGGGCTGAAATACGGCCTGAATCTGGTGCTTGTACTGGCGGTAACCGTATTTGTGTCCTGGTACCTGCGCTTTACCAAGCAGGGATATGAGCTTGCCGTAGTGGGCGAAAGCTGGCGCACCGCGCAGTATGCGGGCATAAGCGTCAGGCAGGTGATCGTGCGGACTATGGCCATATCGGGAGCGGTGTGCGGCCTTGCGGGCAGCCTTGTGGTGTCGGGAGCAAGCCACACTATATCTACGAGCCTTGCGGGCGGCAGGGGATTCACCGCC
>CACZQF010000021.1 GCA_902783245.1 uncultured Spirochaetaceae bacterium
CTTTTCCGTATACGTACGTCATCCGTACGCTATATGTGCGCTACAGCTCCTGAGTCAGGTGGTTGCCGCAGCGGATCTTCATAAGCTGCACCTGCCCTTCCACCGTAATCTTTTCTCCCGGTGCAACGGCAAAAATATCCTCAGCTTTCATTGACAGCGGCGCACCGCCGCACGCGGATTTTATCGTTCCGGTGCCTTCAATACAGTAGACCAGCTGCCAGTCCTCCGCCGATGAAGCGCCTTCGCCGGCAGCGGCAAGCATGCTGTATCCGCCGTGCACATTCACCGTCTGCAGCGTAAAATACTCGCAGGCAAATTCGCCGGGGAACGGAGCAACCTTGCGCACGCCGTCATGCTTAATCACCTGAATGCCTTTGTCAACATGCAGCTCCCGCGGCCGTCCCCAGTCATACAGGCGGTACGTGATGTTGCAGGACTGCTGTACCTCAAGCAGGCGCAGGCCGCCGCCTATGGCATGCACAGTACCGGAGGGAATAAAAATAAAGTCCCCCTTGTGCACCTCCACCTGCTGCAGGCAGGCCTCAAGGCGGTTCTCCTGAACCGCGGCGCGCAGCTCATCCTGTGAATACGTGCCGTTCAGACCGTATACAAGCTTTGCACCCGGCTTGGCGTCAAGCACGTACCAGCATTCGGTCTTGCCGCGGTCGTTCTCAAGCCGTTTGGCGGCCTCATCATCGGGATGCACCTGCACCGACAGCGTATCGTCAGCCTGAATAATCTTCACCAAAAGTGGATACTCACCACCCACGGCAGCATAAAAATCATCCTGCCGCCCGTCGGGATGGGTGGATGCGATCCACTCCTCGTAGCCCCAGATCTTCTTTGATAAAACAGCAGTAAGCTTCAGCACGATTATTTTTCCCAAAGATACTCAGGATAGTAGCCTGAGCTGATCTTTTTAGCGATCTCGGCTTTAACGATCTCACGATCCTGCGGATACGTCATACCGAACCAGTTTTCAGTTGACGTAAAGAACTTGATGCGGCCCTTTCCATGGGAGATGATCTCACCGGCGGCAACAGGCAGCAGCGCCTCAGCTTTGGGGCTGGATGCATTATCCGCAATGAACTTTTCCCAATACTCGGCAAAGCTTTCAAAAGCCTTGGGGGTAAATCCGAACAGGTTCATGCTCACCCATTCCTTACCGGTCATCGGCATTTCCTTATCATCGATAAGGCTTACAATGCCATCGTCTTTATAATAAATCTTCAGGTTCTCAACGATCGTATCAAGATAACCGTCTTTTACCGTACACACGCCGCGGGAAACGGAACCGCTGCGGCTCATCGTATTGCCGAGCACATAGCCGACCATAGCATGCTCAGTGCTGTCATTCGGCACAGACGCAAGGTAGCCGCCGAGTGTCTTGATGGCATCACGTCCGTAGTAATCATCGGAGTTAATGACGGCAAAGGGACCTTTTACCGCATCCTTGGCGCACATAACGGCGTGAATGGTTCCCCACGGCTTTGTTCTGCCTGTAGAGGCGGCAAGCTGCTCTGCAGTAAGCAGGGAGTCATGCTCCTGAAAGACATAGGAAGCGTCAAAGTTGCGGGCAATACGGTCAAACAGACGCTCGCGGAAATCTTTTTCAATATCCCTGCGGATAATGAACACTACATTGCTGTAGCCGCAGAGCTTCGCGTCATATGCTGCAAAATCAAGCAGACATTCGTCATGCAGACCTACACCGTCTATCTGTTTTACTCCGCCGTAGCGGCTTCCCATACCGGCGGCAAGCACCAATAATGTCGGTTTCATCGTTATACACCTCTATAAAACAAAACTACGCTATTCGCAGGCCGGCTTCAGAAGCCGGTACCGTCATGTTACCATTTATAGCAGGTCATTGCAACGCTTACGCGGTGTCCGCGCCGTACACACTGCTTTTCTGTGCCGATTCTTTCCGCCGATTCTTCCCACCTTGGACAATTCAGGCGTTAATGGTATGATATGATCATGACATTTTCACGTCGCAGCGGTATTTTGTTGCATCCTACTTCATTACCCGGCACACCGGGAATCGGTACCCTCGGCGCGCAGGCCTATGCCTTTGTAGACTGGCTTGCGCAGGCGCGGCAGACATTGTGGCAGATTCTTCCTCTGGGGCCTACGGGCTACGGAGACTCGCCCTACGCGTCGTTCTCAACATTTGCGGGCAATCCGCTGCTGATCGATCTGGATCTGCTGGTACAGAACGATCGTGCGGAGCCGGACTCCGTCCGTCCGCCCGAGTATATCCGCACCAGCGGCACCATAGACTACGGAGCCGTAGTCAGCTGGAAGCTGCCGGTGCTGCAGCGCGCGGCACGCTGGTTTTTGAGCCACGGCAGCAGCTCCGATCTGGCCGCCTTTGAAAAATTCAAAAAACAGCAGGATTTCTGGCTTTCTGACTACGCCTCGTTCATGTCGATAAAAACGCATTACGACGCGGAAGCGGCACGGCAGGGTGTCGGCGGCATCTGGCATTCTTTCTGGCCCAAGGAGCTTGCCGCCTGCAACACA
>CACZQF010000022.1 GCA_902783245.1 uncultured Spirochaetaceae bacterium
GATTATGCGGAAACTTCGTTCGGTGCGGCGTTAAGCTGGGAGTATGCGTTCCCGGTAAATCTGCCGCTTTCTATGAATATCGGCATGAGCCTGCGTGCCTCATATCAGCATGTGGTTCCGAAAAGCGACAGCATACTTGATACCTGTGATGATTATATGCTCGGCGGCGGTCTGTGGCTGCGCATTCCTTTCAGCACGCTTCCGCTTGCATTGCAGCCGGAAGCTTCCTATGGCGTGGCCGCACGTAAGGCTTCCTCCGCTTATCATGATATAGACGGCAGTCATATACAGCAGGCGGTAAGCGTAGCCGCCGGACTCAGACTGGTTCCTGCCGGAAACTTTGAGATAGAACTTACACCGCAGTATATGTTTTCTTTAGACAACGATGAATATGCGATAAAACAATACGGGATCAGAGCCGGACTGCTGTATCATTTCGGCGGCAGAGCGGATATGTCTGCTGCTTTTCATATAAAACCGATGAGTAAGCCGGTACAGCCTGAGCCGCAGCGTACGGATACCGCGGCGGCTCAGGCTGATGAGGCTTCGCGGATTGCCGCGGCTGCTGCGGATACGGCGGCACAATCGGTGTCAGAAGCCGAGAATGCACTGAAAGCAGCCGCTGAATACTTACAGTATGAAAATCTTCCGCCGGAAGCAGAGCTTGATGAGCTCGATGCGGCCGTAAGACGGACTGCGGCCGCCGCAGAGCAGGCATCGGTCAATGCACGGACAGCCGCGGATCAGGCGCAGCTGTATGCCGAAACGGTTGCTCAGAACGTGCGCTATGCATACGATAACCGTACGAATTCCCGGATAGTCGCGTCATCGCTCAGGTCGGCGATTAATTCGCAGCGCGCTGCAGAGACTGCCGCCGTACGTGCTCAGGAATATGCCGGTAAGGCCTCCGTGGCAGCCGGCCTTGCAGGAACGACGGGCGCGCATACTTTTGCTGAAGCCGCGCAGAATGCGGCCCGTTCGGCACGTGCGGCTGCAGATATGGCTTTACTTTCGTTACAGTCTGCTCCGGCGGTAGCTGCGGCGGCTAGAAACGGCGATGCGATCACTGAACCAGGGGCCAAACCTGCTGCCGTACAGGAAGAACCGGTGAGCGAAACGCTTGCTGTGCTGCCCTCTGCAGAAGCGGCGGATACGGCTGCCGGGCCGGACGTGACGTCTGACATTCCCGATACAGCTGAAGCGCCGTCAGTCATGCAGGCTGATCAGGCGGAAGCTGTAGTACGCGGGTATGCGAATGACGCGCGGGAATATGCCGATCAGGCGCAGGCGCATGTGAACGTAGCGCTGCAGGAGGCTGAGACGGCGGAGCGTATGGCTGCATCAGTGTACAAGTTCGGTACTACGATTGAAGATGATAAAAAGAATGTACAGCTTGCGTTGGAAGCCGCGCAGCGTGCGCTTGATGCGCAGAACGCCGCGTTTGAATCGCTGCGGCAGGTAACATCGGTGGCCGCATCGGCACAGTCTGTAGCGCGGCAGGTTCCTGCGGCCTCCGTCATTGATGCCGCTAAGGACGCGCGCATTTCGCAGCAGGTGGCCTTCGCCGTTTCAAGCCGTGCTGCCGATACCGTCTATAAAGCTGCATGGGCCGCACGTCAGGCTGCATGGACGGTGGCGGCAAGAAAGAAATAGGAACCGCGTATACGGCTATACGCCGGCTGATATATTGCGGCGTGAATTTGTCTGCTTTGACAGCGTGTTCCGTTCCCAGAATACGCCGTCCGTGTAGCCCTGGATGCTTCTGTCTGTTTCGGCAAGCTGCAGGCGCTTTTCTGCCAGCAGGCAGTACTCTTCATTGAGCTCTATGCCGCAGTAGTTTCTTCCGAGTTTTTTTGCCGTTACGCTTGCCGTACCGCTGCCAAGGAACGGGTCAAACACCATGTCACCTTTGTTTGATGATGCCAGTATGAGCTTTGCGTAGAGTTTTTCAGGTTTTTGCGTAGGATGGTCGGTGTTCTCCGGCATTGACCAGAATGGTACAGAAATGTCATCCCAGAAATTTGAAGGGTAGGTAAGGCGGAAATTGCCGTCTCCTGTTTCTTCCCAGTCCTTCGGTTTGCCGTCAACTTTATACGGTGCGATTACTCTGCGCTTCATCATCACTGCATCGCTGTTGAAGCAGTAGTCGCGGGGATTTTTTACCGCGAACCAGATATCCTCCATACTGTTTTTCCAGTTTGATTTTGCGCCCCTTCCTTTTTCCCGCTGCCAGGTGATTCTATTAAGTATGGTGAGCTCTTTTTCTATGGCACGCTGCAATGAAGATGTACATTTCCAGTCTCCGCACATGTACAGAGTACCGTCGGATTTGAGTTTTCTGCATACTGCAGGAAACCATGCGTCAAGATATGCGTCATAGGCTTCATCGGTACGTGATTTGAACGCAAGGCCGTTAAAATCCTTGGAAAGATTGTAGGGCGGATCAATGATGATTAAATCTGCGAATCTGTCTGGAATATAGCGCAGCATGGTAAGGATGTCGCCGTTCAGGGTACGGTTGGTAATATCCGTATCCGGCGTTATATTCGCTTCTGTCAGGAGCCGGCCGCGCAGCTGCGCACGTTCGGCATCATGTAAGGTTATGGTGCGGTTCCGTTGTGCCCGTTGTTTCTGTTCCATAGCATCAGAAGTATAGCGCATAACCTGCATGAGATACTACCTGCCGGAGCGGCATTCGATCAGCTGATTATAAGGCATACAATCAGCTGATCGTACATACCGCAATCAACTAGATTTTGAACCGGTCTATCTGGCCGCCGATCTCATTGATGGAATCTTTCATCTGATCAGCAATGGCACGCAGCTCTTCGCCGGTTTCGCTGATTTTTTGAGCTCCGGCGCTCATTTCTTTTACGCTGTCCTGCATGACGCCGGTAGCATCCTGCAGGTTGCGCACTTCGTCAAGAATAGCCTTGTTGCCTTCCGCCATCTCAAGACCTGCGGTTTTTACTTCAAGCGAACTGTCATTCATGACGTGCAGGACGCTGCTTATCTGCTGTGATCCTTCATTCTGCTCCTGCATGGCTGCTTTGATCTGGCGAACAAGCTCGTCAGTTTCCTTGATCTTGGTGGTCACGGAATCAAACGCTGCGCTTGACTGCTCTGATGATGTTACCACTTCGCTGATCGAGCGCTGGATGTTGCTCAGCTGCTCGCCGATAGTCTTTGACTGCGCCGTGGAGGTTTCTGACAGCTTTCTGATTTCATCCGCAACGACGGCAAAGCCTTTTCCGGCTTCGCCCGCATGGGCGGCTTCTATGGCAGCGTTCATGGCCAGCAGGTTTGTCTGCTCTGCTATGGCAGAGATTGCCTGGTTCGCTTCCTGCAGCGTTTCGCTCTGGCCTTTTATCTGCTCAATCTTTTCGTTCACGCCGTTCTGCACCTGCAGGCCGCTCTGAGCATTGTCGATAAGCTCATTGAATGATGATGACATTTTTTCCACCGACTGGTTAACGGAACGGATATTGCCGATCATCTCCTCAACTGCTGCAGATGCCTCCGAAACGCCGGCGGTCTGCTTTTCGATCATCTTTTCCAGTGAATCGATGTTTGATGCTATCTGGTTCACCGCACCGGCTGTCTCGTGTACGCTGTTCGACTGGCTCGTAATCTGTGAGTGCACGGATTCTATGTTCTGCAGAATACCTGCAATGGATTCGGTGGTGCGGTCGGTGCTTTCAAGCATTTCAATTCCTGCATTGCCGAGCTTTTCTTTGGATTCTTTTACCTGCGTGATGATTTCCTGCAGCTTGCCCATGAAGCTGTTGAAGCCGTGCACCACGTCGGCAACCTCATCTTTACCTTTATTGCTGATCCGCTTGGTCAGATCGGCATCACCTGATGCAACGTCCTCAATGGCGTTCTTAACGTGATTGAGCGGCTTAAGGCTGATGGCCATGGTGGCGCCCACCGTGATGAATGATACTATGATCATACCGATGGCAAGCAGACCGATGATCGTTTCCATGGTGCTGATGCTGTGGTAAAAATCTTCGTACGGGCAGATGCCGAGTACTGACCAGTCCGTGTCCGGTATGGGACGATATGCGGCGAGCATACGCTTGCCGTCATCCGGATTGATAAAGCTCTGGCTGCCGGTTTCTCCGCTCATGAGCTTCTGCAGTACCGGCTTAAGAGATTCACCGGCATCCTCGTTTATATCTTTGAAAGAAAGCACATCTTCAAATACGTTTGAAGCGACAGGGTGACCGCTCTTGCGGTTTATAACCTGTATGTGGGAGTCTGAGGTACCGAATTTGAGCTGTTTGATCTGATTTGAAAGCGCTTCGCCGAGTACGTTTATCATGGCGCAGCCTACGGGCTTGCCCTGATCCATTACCGGCATGGCATAGATCTGGAACATCATGCCGTTTACCGGGCTGATCGCCGGGTCGGCCAGATAGTTTTCACCGCGGTTGGCGGCATCTATATATGCACGCTGGATTTTGATATTGCGGCCGTCCGCCGTGTAGCTTTCGCCTTCAGGCGTATAAAAGCCGATATTTTCATAGTCGGAGCTGACCGCTGCAAGCCTTGTGAGCTGCTGGCACTTTTCGATCAGCGGTATAGAATCGTCCTTGAGCATGTCCAGCTTGGCGACGGTGCCGAGCGTACGGAAGTTCTTTTCCATTTCACCTTTTATCTGCGCTGCAGTCGCATCAGTTACGGCGTCCAGCAACTGCGTCACTGAATTGGACGTGGATGCCGTAGAGAGTGAAATAGAAGTGGAGACAATGACGATGTTTGAAACAATAAAGATCGCCAGAACAATAAAAATCAGTCTGAACTGCAGGCTGTAAATAAATTTTTTGAAAGACATAGCCGCTCCCTAGATAAAATTAGGCTTTATATAATAAGTATAGCATAAGTTCTTAGCGGTGTCTAATTATATTTTGTAATAATCAAACTTTTTGCATTTGCGCTGCAGCATTTATGTTACAGCATTTATGCTGCGCCTTGCCTTTTCCTTGTGTGGCTGATACAATAGGTTATTATTTTTGAAATGAGGGTAGTTTGATGAATGCGGCTTTAGAGACGCTTAAGGAACGTGGATTCTATCAGCAGTGTACTGATGTTGACGGACTTTCAGCACGTATGGATGCCGGTCCCATTACTTTTTATGTAGGATGTGATCCTACCGGGCCGAGTCTGCACATAGGCCACATGGTTCCTTTTTTTGCGCTGCGCCATCTGCGGGCAGCCGGTAATACCGGCATTGCGCTTATCGGCGGCGGTACCGCGCGTATCGGTGACCCAAGCGGCAAGACGGAGATGCGCAAGATGATTTCTTATGAGCAGATTGACGAGAATGTGACTCATATTGAAAAGCAGCTTGACCGTTTTATCGGCTTTGACGGCAAAACGGCATATACCGAGAATAATAAGAACTGGCTTGCTGATCTGAATTATATTGACTTTCTGCGCGATATCGGCTCTTGTTTCAGCGTTAACAAGATGCTTACGTTCGAGGCGTACAAGCAGCGGCTTGAAAAAGGTTTGTCCTTTATTGAATTCAATTATCAGCTTCTGCAGAGCTACGATTTTCTGAATCTGCACCAGCGCCATGACTGCGTGCTGCAGATCGGCGGCGATGACCAGTGGGGTAATATTACTGCCGGCGTTGATCTGATCCGCCGCAAGCTGGGCGGTACTACGGAGCTGAACAAGCTGCATGACTGCTTCGGCCTTACGTTCCCGCTTGTGACTCGTTCCGACGGCAAGAAGATGGGTAAAACGGAGAAGGGCGCGATCTTCCTTGATCCTGCCATGACATCTGTATTTGACTTCTTCCAGTACTGGCGCAATGTGGCTGATCCTGATGTGCGTAAGTTCCTGCTGCTCTTTACGTTCCTGCCGGTCTCCGAGATTGACAAGATCGTTGCAGGCAATATCAATGAGGCCAAAGAGCGGCTTGCCTATGAAGTTACTGCGCTTATCCACGGCAAGGATGAGGCTGACAAAGCTATGGCCGGTGCGCGTGCGGCATTCAGCGGTGCAGGCGACAAAACGCAGATGCCTACGGTTGAGATTGCCAAGGCTGCGCTGAGCGCCGGTATGGGTGTGATCGATCTGTTCTTTGAGGCAAAGCTCGGAAATACTAAGAGCGATGTACGGCGTCTGATCCAGCAGGGCGGCGCATCCGTGAACGGTAAAACGATTGCTGATGTAAAGGCCGTGCTGACTGACAAGGATGCTGATGACAGCGGTGAATTTGTACTGAAAGCAGGTAAAAAGAAGTTCGTGCGCGTAGTACTTAAATAGGGCAGCGCACGGTATAAAACAAAACGGGCACCGGACAGCTGGACTGTCTGGTGCCCGTTTTGTTTTCAAAGCTTATGTACTGCTGCATACGGCCTTACGTAATGCGCGGAAACATCGAAAAAGCTATGAGCGTGCGTTTTTCGATGTTCCCGCTATTTCTTTTTGCGGGAAAAGATAAGATCCAGAATTGATTTTACGAACGACTTGAGCGCGTTCAGTATTTTAGTCAGAATACTCGGGTTCTGGAGCTTTACCAGACGCTTGTAGCCTGCCAGCAGCTCCGCATCGGTGAATGCTTTTCGCTGGTTGTTTTCCTCAAGCTCTATTTCAAGCTCCGTCACGGGGTCAAGGTTGTCAACGACTACGGCATTGATGCTTGTCCAGCCGATAGCCTTGGCAGCCTCCAGACGACGGCCCCCGGCAATAAGCTCATGCTTACTGTTAATGGTGATGGGGTTCAGCAGACCGTACCGCCTCAGGCTGTCCTTCAGCGGCTCCAGATCGCCCACGTCTAGGCGTACGCGTTTCTTTACTTTTATGTCATTTATATTTATAAGCATAAATCCCTATTAATGTAACAAATAATTATAGTCAGGCGTTACAGGCTCGTCCTGCTCCGTGTCCTCACTATCCTTATCAGCGCCGTATCCGTTGTATGAGCCGTACCCGCCGTAGGAATTGTAGCCGGAATAATCAGAGTTTGCTCCGGAGTTTACTCCGGAACCCTGCCATGATGACCATGACTGCTGCCCGGTGTAGCTCTGGTCCGTTTCTTTTCCGGCATTGTTGATAGCATCCCAGTCAATGGTAAGCGGAGATGTATCGGTGGTTGCCTGCAGCAGATATGCACCGGACTGGTACATTGCCTGCTCAAGTCTGCTAGCCGCAAGGGTGCGCATAGTGTTGTTGCCCGAGTGATAGGTACAGGCTGTAGTCGGCTGGGTGCCGGCAAGGAACCACAGTGAAATCTGGTGGCCGCCGCACTCAGGAGTGAGCAGCTGTCCGCTCACAGAGCATACGTTTACGGAAACTACGCCGCTTGCGGGCTTGGTGAAGTCTTTATAGGGCAGGCCTTCGTGGATCATGCGGAAATAATCGCCCCATGCGACGCCTGAAAGCGTGGAACCGGTGATACGGGTACCGAGCGACTGCCCCGGCTTGTCGAAGCCGAACCAGAATGTTGCCGTGTAGTACGGCGTAAAGCCGGTTGCCCATGCGTCCGCCCAGTTCTGGGTGGTTCCTGTCTTTCCGGCGGCCGGCATGGTGAAAGATCGGCCGTTTTTATCTTTATAGGTGAACTTTGATACGTTGGGCGCGCGCCAGTCATTGGATCGGCGGTTTGAGCCCCAGGCAAGCGTACCTGATTTTACGGTGTTTTCAAGGATCTGCGTCATGACATAGGCGGTCTGCGGACTGATGACCTGAATGGCGCTGCCTTTGGCCTGCTGCTTTTCACGCAGCTCTTTTTCGGGGTTCAGATACAGTTCTCCGTCGCGTGTTTCCACCGTACGTATGGCGATGGGTGTGACTTCCTTGCCGCCGTTGGCGAATATAGCGAATGCGCGTGCAACTTCCACGGGGCGTACTGAACATACGCCGAGTCCGAGCGGGTATCCGGGAACGAATGCCCTGCTCGGCAGCTCTTCCTTTGAAATGCCGAGCAGTGCTACGGCCCTGCTGATGGCGGCGTCAAAGCCGATACCGTCCAGAATCTTCAGAGACGGTACGTTCATGGAGTGGGCGAGCGCATACCAGAACTGGACGTTGCCCTCCCATTCGCCCTTAAAGTTGAGCGGAATATATGGCTTGCCGTCCGCAGAATAGAATACGACCGGCGTGTCGGAAATCTCCGTGGCGGCAGTATATTTCAGCGAATCAATGGCGGCAGAATAATACAGCGGTTTGAACGATGATCCGGGCTGTACCTTTGCCTGCATGGCACGGATGAACTGGTTTTCCTGTCCGAACTTGCTGCCGCCTACGAGCGCGGTGATATAGCCTGTGCTGTTTTCCAGCGAAACCATGGTTCCTTCGATGGTGTTCTTTTCCTTTGCCTGCTTGGAAATGGTGTTTGCGCGGTTCACGATGCCCATCTTAAGGCCGTTTATGCCGCAGATAAGCGAGCTTACGTCCAGAATGGGATTTATTTTGCTGATGAACGTGGTGTTTGCAAGTGTTTTTGCCCGTTTTTGCGAGACTTTGATGCCCGGCAGATTGAATATGAGGGAGATGAGCTCCGTCATAGGAATATAAGTTGAGCCTGCTGCCGTGGTACGCTTGCTGTTGTCCGCACGGTAGATGGCATTTGCTTTTGCGATATAGGAGTCCATGACGGTCTGTGCCGCCTTCTGGTGCGCAAGGTTCAGCGTAGTGTTTACGGTAAAGCCGTCGGTATACAGATCGTCAGAACCGTAGAGCATGCCGTCAACAAGCTCACGGCGCACGTATTCACTGAACCACGGTGCCTTGTCGTCGCGCATAAAGTATGCGGATGTACTTGTTCTTGTCAGGTCAAAGTTTGCCCAGTAGGTATCAAAGGAATCATCTGCCGTCTGCTGGCTTATGTACCCGTTTTTTACCATGGAGTCAAGCACATACTGCTGCCGATTCTGCGCCCGGTTCGGGTGGTCGAACGGATTGTAGTACGCAGGGTTTGACAGTTGGATTACAAGGATGGCCGCTTCGGCGGGTGTAATTTCCTCCGCGCTGTGGCCGAAATAGTATTTTGATGCTGCGTTTACTCCGTAGGTACCGCCGCCGAAGTAAATCTTGTTCAGATACAGCTCAAGTATTTCATTCTTTGAATAGCGCCGCTCCATCTGGATGGCCCACCACAGCTCCACGAGCTTACGGGACATTTTCTGGTTTGAACGGTCGGCATACAGAGTACCCGCTATCTGCTGGGTAAGCGTGGAACCGCCGCCAAGCTTGCGCCGGAAGATCACGCCGACAACGGCACGGAATATGGCTTTAAGGCTGAATCC
>CACZQF010000023.1 GCA_902783245.1 uncultured Spirochaetaceae bacterium
CCGAGATTCGAGCTGGAACTGGCCTTCAGCCGCCTGTGCTGGCTTTCTCAATATGTATCGCCCGCGGAGGTAAAGGCTGCGGTCAATTCCGCAAAAGCCCTGCTTGCAGGAGCCGGAATGCAGCCGGCGCCGCGGTCGGGAACAGCGCCGTCAGGAATGGCGGCAGCGGCCGGTGCGTACGACGGCGCCCCCGGGGTTCCGACGGGCATGCAGCCGGGCATACAGCGTGCAGGCGGAAGTCCTGCCGCCGGAAGACCGGCAGGTTTCCCTACCGGTTTGCCTGTATTTTCCGCATTAAGCGGCGCCATGCCTGCGGGAAGCGCCGGTACAGGAGCGCCCGCCCCGGCACCGGAATCTTCTGCGGAGACTGCGCACCCTTTTTATGACGGCGGCACTGAACCGCCTGAACAAGCAGAATTTGCAGCCGCTCATGCCGGCGCAGCGCTGACGGCCGATATTCCGGCTGTATCGCCTGAGCCCGCAGCTGCGGCGTCCACAGACAGCGCAGCCGAACCTGAGGCAGCACCGATTCCCGCCGCTCCGATTGAAGCGTCTCCTGCGGCATCGGCCGTGCCCGGTCGGGAACCCGCAGCTCCGGCGGATATCGCTCCGCTTGATCTGGCTTCGCTGCGGCAGACGGTGCTTACGGCACTTTCATCGGGCGACCCGATAGCGGCCTCATCGCTTATGCAGACCGGCGAATGGCGTCAGGAAGGCAGCAGGATCATCGTAACGATTGATTCGGACTTTAAAAAAAGCCAGCTTGACATGCAGGCGCCGGTCATATCGGACTGTATGTCAAAAATCTGCGGCGCCAAAGTCATCTGCGAGCCGGTGCTGCAGCAAAAAACATCCGGCCCGGCCGCTTCCCGCGAGCTTCCGCCGCAGGTGTCCATGCTGTGCCGGGTATTCCGCGGCAGCGTGGTGGGCATGCAGTAACGTCCGTACTGCAGCCGGTGCTGAGAAAAATTGCATCCCTAAAACGCCGCTGATGTGGTGTTCTACGGGAGTTTTTATGGGAGGGGATCATGAATCCTTTTGATATTATGAAAAACGCGCAGGCCATGCAGAAGCAGCTTGCGCAGATAAAAGCTGAGATCGAGCAGCTTACCGCCACCGGCTCTGCAGGCGGCAATATGGTCAAAATCACCGTGGACGGCACGTTCGCCATCAGGGACATTGTGCTTGATCCCATCTGCGTGGACAACCGCGACATTCCCATGCTGCAGGATCTGATCAAAGCGGCGCACCACGCCGCCATCCAGAATCTTCAGCAGCTCATGAAAGACAAATATGGTCCCATGCTCGGCGCGCTCAATCTGGGTGCATAGCACCGCGCACAAAAGGTACTGCTAAAATGAATGCACTGGATGAACTGACAGAATCGTTTTCACGGCTTCCCGGTATCGGCAAAAAAAGCGCCGCCCGGATTGCAAACTATCTGCTGAAGGCCGACCGTACCTATGTGGCGCAGTTTTCGCGCCAGCTGGCGGGTATACAGGACCGTATCAAGCCATGCTCCATCTGCGGAGCGTGGACAGAAGATGATCCGTGTCCGGTCTGCTCCGATCCGCTCAGAGACACTACTCTGTTGTGCGTGGTGGAGCAGCCGCAGGATGTGCAGACTATAGAATCTTCCCGCGAATACAACGGTCTGTTCCACGTGCTCGGCGGCGTCATAGCCCCGCTGGACGGCATCGGCCCGGATCAGCTGTCGGTGGCACCGCTGCTGGCGCGCATAAAAGATTCCGCTATAAAAGAAGTGATCATCGCTACCAATCCCACGGTGGAAGGCGACACCACCGCGCTTTACCTGCAGCGTATCCTGCAGCAGTTCCCCGACGTGAAAGTGACCCGGCTTGCCAGCGGTCTGCCCGTGGGCGGCGACCTAGAATACGCCGACAAGCTGACGCTGGCACGCAGTTTCAGGGGAAGAACTTCCCTGTAAATTATCTCCAGACCGGTACGCCGGCGTAATACGCCGACGATTCGTGCGGAGGGTTTCATACCCCGACGCTCTGCGTCGTAATAAAGGGTATGAAACCCGACTGCAATACCTTTAGAGAACATGAACTGCGTAAGCAGTGATCCTCGACGCTCTGCGTCGAGGTATGTTGATTACGCTTTTTTTAATTTTTTTGAAAAAAATACTTAACTCTTTTTTCCTCTGTCCGATGATTTAAATGCAGGGTGCATAAAGCCCGCATCTGGCAAGCCTGACGAGGTTTGTTACAGACAGCAGGAACCGCCTCTGGCGCGGAAAGCGCTGTATGCGCACGGACCGGGCCGTTACGATTCCTGACACCAAATCTTTGAAGGAGATACGTATGGTTATCAATCACAATATGAGTGCCATGTTCGCACAGCGTAGTCAGGGTTTAGTTGATCTGGATAACTCCAAGGTCATGGAAAAACTGTCCTCAGGTCAGAAAATCAACCGCGCCGGTGATGATGCGTCAGGTCTTGCTGTATCAGAAAAAATGCGGGCTCAGATCCGCGGCTTGAATCAGGCAGCCACCAATGCCCAGAACGGCATTTCATTTATACAGACTACTGAAGGATATCTGCAGGAAACTACCGATATCATCCAGCGCATCCGCGAGCTTGCCGTACAGTCTTCAAACGGCATCTACTCCGATGAGGACCGCATGCAGATTCAGGTTGAAGTTTCTTCACTGATCGCAGAAGTTGACCGCATCGCATCTTCCGCTCAGTTCAACGGTATGAACATGCTGACCGGCCGCTTTGCACGCCCCACCGGCGAAAACAGCGTAACCGCTTCCATGTGGTTCCACGTAGGCGCAAATATGGATCAGCGTATGCAGGTATTTATCGGCACCATGAGCGCAACGGCTCTCGGTATCCGCAATGTGGGCGATGAGTCCATCATGACGCTGGAGACCCCCGATGACGCCAACCGCGCGATCGGTACGCTGGACGAAGCGCTGAAAAAGATCAATAAGCAGCGCGCGGATCTGGGTGCATACCAGAACCGCCTTGAAAAGACCGTAGTCGGCCTGAATATCGGCGCGGAGAACCTGCAGGCTTCTGAAAGCCGCATCCGCGACACCGACATGGCAAAAGCCATGGTGGAATTCACCAAAGATCAGGTACTGTCACAGGCCGGTACCGCCATGCTGGCACAGGCAAACCAGAGCACGCAGAACGTGCTGAGCCTGCTCCGCTAGTTCTTACTGCGCATTACAAAAAACGCATAGACAAAGGAAGCCCGTCCGCCCCGTGCGGAGGGGCTTCCTTCTTTTTAAAACGGCGTCCGGCCGGCGCCTGATATCCCTTAAACCGGTACCCATGCAGACGCCTGATATCCCGAAAGCCGCTCCATCCATCGTCCCGAAGTGTCCGCAGCAACGTCCGGCAGAAAGCATCCGGCACCAAAAAGCATGCATTTTGTACAGTTTTCTTCTATATATTACTTCAGAATGGCGTACCGCCGTCCGGCACTGAACAACAACAAGCTCAGTACGGCAACACTTACAAAGTACAGTGCAGATTCAAATCAGCTTGATAATTTCCATTGGCCGGATGAGGACAGCCCGATCGTGCCGGTAAATGGCGGTATAAACCAGAAAGGAGAAAAAGTCCGCTACGGTGGTCCGCTACGGTGACCTTGTCATGAACGCCTGTGAAACTAAAAACGGCGGCAACAATATGGGCGGTGCAATTCTCGGCAGCAAGTGCCGGGGATTTACCGATGGGATTTACCGATGCTGAAATTGCGGTGAGCAGCTGATTGTATGTGTTGCACCTGGGCAGGTGTCACCTCAAAACCTAAGCAGGTGGTACTGCTACCGACTCCCGCATAGTGTGCTGACGTGAAAACAGGAGCGCTGTACCAATCCCGACATACCGTACCGACGCAAAAAACAGAATACTGCCCTGTCCCAAAACTACAAAAGGCTTCACCGGCGCGGTCCGTTTACCGCAGTTTTTTCACCAGCCGGTCAGGCATGCTCTGCACAAAATTCAACGGAAGCTAAAGTCCGTCATTTCACTCCTGGTTAGCCGTACACACCCCGGGTTTCTTTCACGGAATCTACAGGAGGCTATATGAAAAAGGTTATCGGAGCTGTTGTTGCCGGTACGCTGGTTGCCGGAATGGCA
>CACZQF010000024.1 GCA_902783245.1 uncultured Spirochaetaceae bacterium
GGATGGCGGGCGGCGGCAGCTTGTAGTGACGCTGTGTGAGCCACCATTTTGTCCCGACCAAGGTCGGGTCGGAGGTCAGCGGGCGGGCGCGTTTCACCGGGCTTCAGCTCAGGTCACGACCCGGGCTTTAGCCCGGTGATCTTCCAGCAGCGGTGGGGCTTGGCACCCTTGTAGTCTTCCGGCAGCGTACGGGACGTAATATCCTCGGCGGTGCCGCTTATCAGCTCAGGGTTAAAAACAAGCTTTCTGCTGTTGGTAGAAAAATACAGAACGCCGCCGGGCGTCAGCAGCGACAGGCAGGTGCCTACCAGCTCCGGCCAGTCACGGTTTATGTCCAGCATGGTCCGTGTCATCTTGCTGTTGCTGAAGGTCGGCGGATCAAGAATGATAATATCATACCGGTTCATGCCGGAAGGCGGCTCCGCCGCCAGTTTTTCAAGAAATGCCTTGACGTCGGCTCTGATAAAACGGCAGCGCGCGGCTTCTCCTTTTACCGGAAAGCCGTTCAGCTTCATATTTTCCTCAGCCTGCGCAAGATACGTATTCGACAAATCCACAGAATCAATCCGCTTTGCATTGCCTTCCGCCGCGTAGACGGAAAAGCTTGCGGTATAGCAGTACAGGTTCAGCACTGATTTGCCCCGTGCCGTGTCGCGGATCAGAGCCCGCAGCGGCCGGTGGTCAAAGAACAGCCCTGTATCCAGATGACGCGTCAGATTGACCTTGAACAGCTGTCCCTGTTCCTGCACGAGCACGTCATCGTTCAGGCCGTGCTCCTGCGGGTTCAAAAACAGAAAGTCCTGATCTTCCGTGCCGTCTGCGTCTGATGCGGTACTGCTGCCCGCCGCATACTGGCTGCCGCCTTTGTCATGGCGGCGCATCTTTATAATGATATGGCTGCGCTCTACGCCGAGCACACGGCATGCGGCCTGCGCAATGCCCTCAAGCCATGCGGCTTCCTCAAGCCGTGCCTTCTGGTAGGGGCGCTCATACAGAAAAATGGTCAGGTACAGCCGCTCCGCACGCTCTTTTGCCGCGGAATGGTCGTTTTCGCTTTCGCGTGCCGCCTGCTGCTGCAGGTATCTGGCGCAGGCATTCTTATCCTGCACGTCCTGCGGAAGCACCTCATACAGATCGGCAGCAACCGGAATTTCGGGAATGTCGCGGTCGTACAGGCGGTAGCAGGTAATACGCTCCTTGCGCGCCCACTTGCGCAGCTGCTTGTACCGCTTGGCAAGCCGGTTTGCAAAAAGCTCTGACTGATAGGAATCTTTTTGGGTCATTTGCACAGCTCTACGGCGTTGTTGAACGGCAGCGGCTTGCCCCAGACAAAACCCTGCACAAAGTCGCACTTGTGCTCACGGAGTACGTTGATCTGCTGCTTGTTCTCCACGCCTTCTGAAATAACTTCGCAGTTCATAATATGCCCCATGTAGATGACGGAATCTACCAGATCCCTGATTACGGGACTGCTTTCAATATCATCGATGAGGCTCTTGTCAATTTTCAGCAGGTTGATCGGCAGGCGCATGAGCTGCGCTATGGACGTATAGCCCGTGCCGAAATCATCGAGCGCTATCTGAATACCCTGCTCGCGCAGGCTCTTTATGTTCGCAATGGTCACATCCATGGACTCTGCCAGCGAGTACTCGGTAATCTCAATCTCAAGGCAGGAGGGCGGGAACGCCGTTTCTTCAAGCAGCTTTTTAACCCGCTCTGCAAAATCAGGCGAACCGATGTTCTTGGCGGACACGTTCACGGAAATCGTATATGCCGCGCCTTTTTCATCAAGCACGGGCTTGAATTCCTTCATGGCACGGCGCAGTACGTATTCATCGATTTTAAGAATCAGATTTGATTTTTCCGCGGCGGGAATGAACATGGCGGGGCTTACGATGCTGCCGTCAGGCCGTCTGCAGCGGATAAGCGTTTCAAAACCGCGCAGCGCTTTGTCGGAGAGCGAAAACTGCGGCTGGTAGACCAGAAAGAAATAATCGTTCGCAAGGCTTTCTTTAATGAGCGCCTCTGCTTCCCGCTGCTGCTTTTCCTCCGCCTCCAGATCGGCGGCATAGAACCAGAGCCGTTTGGTCTCTGACTTGCGCGCGGCGTTCAGCGCCACGTCGGCATTATTGATCAGCGTATTAATGTCCGTAGAATCTTCCGGGTAGCGCGTAACTCCCGCCGCAAACGAAATCTGCAGCGTCTGGTGGGACTGCGGCATCGTAAGCTGTACCGGCTGTATAAGCCTCATGAGCGTTTCTTCGGGCACTTGTTTTTCATTGAAGATGACGGTAAAAATTGAGCCGGTGATCTTATACAGCCGGTCTTTTTTACGCAGCTTGCTCTTAAGATATTCCGTTATCTTGCGAAGCACATAGTCGCCGTCGGCCATGCTGTACGTATCGTTAAGTTCTTTGAACTCTCTGATTTCCACAAAGACGATCTGGAACTCTTTTTTGGAGGATATAAGATCGGCGACCTCTGCTATGAACTTACGCCGGTTTTCAAGTCCTGTGATAAAATCAGTGTAGAGCGCCTGTGAATTTCTTCTATTAAATCGTGCTACGATGAAGACAGAGAGCAGCGCGATAAGGGAAAAAATAATTCCGGGCAGCGGATACAGCATATGGGAGCGTATCATCTGCATGATACCGCCGCTCATGGAAATAAGAATGATGGCCATCGCGATTTTGCATCCCGTGTTGTAGCTGATAAAGACCATGAGGATGCACAGCATCATGATGAATGCAGACAGCGTTCCCTGCAGGCTGGAAGTCGGCAGTGTAAAGCTGCCTATGGCAAGTGTTGTGTTTGCAAAGCGTCCCTGCCTCATAAGAGTGAACAGACAGAAAAGATTCAGAATAGTGCAGGCTGCAAGAAGCAGATGCTTTTTCAGTACGGCTGTCATACTATAATTATCTACTATATGAGCTGACTTGGCAAGTATAAAATCTTCCCGGACAAGTTCTGAACATCGTCAGGCGGGCGTACAGTATCCGTGTATAATGGGACTGCGCCTGTCTGCCTGAAGGAGCGGAGTTCCTGTAGCTGCACATGCCGATATGCAAAGTTGTCACATGCCGATATGCA
>CACZQF010000025.1 GCA_902783245.1 uncultured Spirochaetaceae bacterium
ACTTTCAAGCTTGAAAGCTGACTACTATCTAGCTAGAGAGAAGGTACTCACACAGCTGGAAACAATACAAAAACACACAGGATGCATAAAGCAACCATCGCTGTTCCGGTATTAAAAAGCGGTAACTTTTCACAAAGCTGCTTTTTTTATACAATAGATTATAAACCTGTCCGGGAACTAAGTTTCCGAACAGGTTTTATCTTTCAATTTTGAAAAAACGGAGTTTTTTATGAACAAAATTCGCATACGCTCAGTCATTGCCGGTATTGCAGCCTGTGCCGTACTGCCGCTCAGCATTTCCTGCGGCACCACTAAAAAAGCCGCCGCATCCGCTGATACCGAAGGCACGAGCCTTGCCAAAACAAACACAACAGATACCGGCACTCAGACCGCTGCTGACAGTACAGACCTTTCACGGCAGGCGGAAGCTGCCAAGGAACGGCATGTTACAACGGTACAGCGCACCTCGGGCCTTATGTCATTCCTTACCGGCCTGAATGCGGCTCCGGTAGAGCTCAAGGCATCAAGCCTGTTTACCTACAACATCATGGGAACTAACGTAAAGCCGCAGGACGTACAGTATTTCTATTTCCCTGATAAAAAGTACGTGGCGGCACAGCAGAACACTATGCTCGGCAAAGAATACATTTACTTTGACGAAGAAGCGCGCGCAAAAATCCGCTCGGGCTACCGCCAGTATCTTGCAGACTTTGAGGCGCACCGGCTGAACAAAAAGGACAGCTCATCCTACAATGCCTACGGCGAATATAAAGGCAAGCTCAGTTACGGTATTCTTACCGGACGTGAGACGGCGGCATATCCTGTGGTTTCCGTTGGATATAAGTTCATCAAAGACTCCCCGTATTTTACGCTTACACAGTGGCCTGCAGAAGAGATTGTAGGCTCCGTGCAGTCAGACACCTATGAAACCACCCCGAAGGAAACGCTGCTGTTCAACAAGGCACTGGCCGCAGATCTGACCGACCAGTTCGATGAGGATATGCTTTCTTCATATGTAGTGGAATCAAAACGCCTGCCGACCAAAGACTCTAAAACATCCTACGGAGACGCATACTAAACCGGTCTGATGATTTTGGTATCGCCCAGACCGTACCCGGCATATTTCAGGCAGCCTGCCGCAGGGCTGCCTGAAGCAGCACAGTTTTGTGTTGCTGTTTTTAAAAAAATGACTTATGCTGTACATATATGCAGTATCTAAAAAAAGATTCTTCTGAAGAGCAGGAGCTGCTGCAGCGTTTTCTGCGGTATGCACAAACATGGTCTACCAGCAGCGCTGAGAATGCGGACAAAGGGATTATGCCCTCCACGCCTCAGCAGGCAGCGTTTGCAGCCGCGCTTGCGCAGGAACTGCAGCAGCTGTCTCTGTGCGGCGTGCAGATCACCGAACATTCCTATGTATATGGATATCTTCCGGCAACAGCCGGCGCAAATACGGATGCCGGTTTCTGCCTTATGGCGCATATGGACACCGTTGAGGAAGTGAGCGGAGAGCATGTGCAGCCCCGTGTAATCCGTGACTATGACGGCTCTGCCGTTACATTATCAGACGGATTTATACTGAACCCGGAGAACAGCCCCGCGCTGCAGCAGGCCGGAAAGGAACAAGACACCATCATCACCACGGACGGTACTACACTGCTCGGCGGTGACGACAAGGCGGGGATCGCCGCCATTATGACCGCGCTTGCCTTCCTGAAAAATCATCCTGAGATTCCCCACGCTAAAATAGAAGTATTGTTTTCACCCGATGAGGAGACCGGACACGGTATGGACAAGGTTCCGCTGCCGCTCCTCACTTCCCCCTGCGCCTACACCGTGGACGGAGGGCATATAGGCGAGCTTGAAACAGAGTGCTTCAACGCATGGAAAAGCGACGTGACCTTCACAGGAAAATCAACCCACACCGGCACCGCCCGGGCTGAAAAGATGGTGAACGCGGTGACCATGGCGGCAGCTTTTGTAGCAGCGCTGCCCCGTCATGAAGCGCCCGAAACCACGGACGGTTACGAAGGATTTTTTGCCCCCATGGACATCACGGGATCCATAGAAAGTGCGCACGTTACGCTGCTGCTCAGGGATTTTTCTGACAGCGGCATGGAGCTGCGCAAGCAGAAGACCGAGCAGCTTGCCCAAACTACGGCACAGCTTTTCGGCGGCACGGCACAGGTCGTGCACACCAGACAATATCTGAACATGAAGCAGGGGCTGGAAAAGGTTCCCCAAGTGGTCAGCAATCTGCGTACCGCCTATGAGCGCTCAGGAGTCACTCCCGTATACAATCCGATACGCGGAGGTACCGACGGTTCCCGCCTTACGGAGCTTGGAATCCCCGCGCCGAATATTTTTACCGGCGCCCACAACTACCACTCACGCTATGAATGGGTTTCGTTGTCCCAGATGCGGGCAGCGGCGGAAATACTTATACAGCTGGCGCAGCTTACCGCAGACGGCGGACAGCAGAAATAAAGGAGGTTCTACGTGCATCAGTACCATATTGAAGGCAGCTTTCCTGTAAAAGGAACAATCCGGGCAAGCGGCAATAAGAATGCGGCGCTTCCCTGTATTGCGGCGGCACTGCTTACGGCAGATACCGTCATACTGCACAACATTCCCGAAATAGAAGATACGGCTGTCATGCTGAAAGTACTGGAGGCGCTCGGTGCGGACATTGAGCATACCTCCGCCCATACTTGGAAACTGACGGCCGCAAACATACGCACCAGCACCATACCGGCCGACCTGTCTAAAAAAATCAGGGCGTCAATCCTGTTCGCGGGACCGCTGCTGGCGCGTACCGGCAAGGCAGTGATGTTCCCGCCCGGAGGCGACGTGATCGGCCGCCGCCGCCTGGACACTCATTTTCTGGCACTGAAAGAGCTCGGTGCAAACCTTGACCTTTCGAATAAGTTTGAGTTCACCGCGCATAAGCTTGTGGGCGTGGATATGTTTCTTGACGAAACCTCCGTCACCGCAACGGAGAACGCGGTCATGGCCGCCGTTCTTGCAGAAGGCGAGACAATCATCACCAACGCAGCCAGCGAGCCGCATGTACAGAATCTGTGCGAAATGCTGAACAGCATGGGCGCGCAGATATCCGGAACCGGCAGCAATATTCTGCGTATACAGGGCGTAAAAGAGCTGCACGGCTGTGAGTATACGATCGGCCCGGACTACATGGAGATCGGCTCATTCATCGGCCTTGCGGCCGCCACGCGCGGTTCCATCACCATAGAGGGCGTAAATCCTCCCGACCTGCGCCCCATGCGCATTGCGTTCAACAAGCTCGGCATACGGTGGACGCTGGACAACAACTCGCTCACGGTTCCCTTTGACCAGGAACTGAAGGTAAACACTGATATCGGCGGCATGATACCCAAGATCGATGATTCGCCGTGGCCGGGATTTCCGCCGGATCTTACCAGCATCATGACGGTAGTTGCCACACAGGTGGACGGCACCGTGCTTATTTTTGAAAAAATGTTCGAGTCCCGCATGTTCTTTGTAGACAAGCTTATCGGTATGGGCGCGCGCATTACACTTTGCGACCCCCACCGTGCGGTGGTGTCAGGCCCCTGTATGCTCCATGGAGACACTCTTGTTTCTCCTGACGTACGCGCAGGAATGGCCATGGTCATTGCCGCTCTTATTGCCCGCGGCGAAAGCTGCATCAGCAATGTCTATCAGATTGAAAGAGGTTATGAGCATCTGGTTGAGCGGCTGCAGGGGCTGGGCGCCCATATTGAGAAAGTAGAGTCTAAGTAATGGGACTCGGTCTTCAG
>CACZQF010000026.1 GCA_902783245.1 uncultured Spirochaetaceae bacterium
GAAAGCAGCAGACCTTTTGTGAGCGCCGAAGTGTAGGGGTGCAGCGGCAGTTTTGCAATGTCAGCTGAAGGACCTGTCTCTACAATGGAACCGAGATACATGACGCCGATCCTGTCAGACATATAGAATACCACGTCCATATTATGTGATATGAACAGATAGGTGAGGTGCCGCTGCTCCTGCAGGGATTTGAGCAGATTCAGTACCTGCGCCTGAACAGACACGTCAAGTGCGGAGACGGGCTCATCGAACACGACAAGCTCCGGCTCCATTACCATAGCCTGCGCTATTGCAACACGCTGCAGCTTGCCGCCGGAAAGCGCGGACGGGTAGAGCGACTCATGGTTGCGGTCAAGCCCGACGCAGCGCAGCATGTCCCGTACCCGCTCGATGCGCTCCTGTTTAGACATGTTTTTGTAGAATATATCAAGGCCTTCACGAACGGAATCTCCGACCGTCATGCGCGGATCAAGCGAGGCGTAGGGATTCTGGAAAATAATCTGTACTTTTTTACGCAGCTCTGCCTGCGCCTTCCTGGAAAGCGTCGCTATGTCATCGCCGCGGAAAAAGACGGCACCGGACGTCGGCTCCTGCAGCCGCAGAATCAGCTGTCCCAGCGTAGACTTGCCGCAGCCGGATTCCCCGACCAGACCGAAAATCTCACCTTCATACAGATCGAATGAAACGTCGGAGACGGCGTACACAGGCTGTTTTCCGGCATCTTTGTACAATTTTGAAAGATGGTAGCACTGCAGGATCTTTTTCATTGTATGCGCTCCCCGGACACTGACTCAGCAACAACTGCGGCATCCGCAGTGTCTGATGCCTGCCGGTACTGCCAGCAGGCAACCATGTGCTCTCCGCCGTCTGCCGCCCGTATAAGGACGTGCTGCGGCTGGCTGTTCATGCAGGGCAAAAAGCATTCCGAGCACCTGCCTGCAAATCCGCAGCCGTATATTTCCTCCGTGCCGAGAGCCGGTACGGAGCCGCTGATGGCCGACAGCTTTTTGCCGCTCCGTGCGGCAGACGGTACGGAATTAAGCAGCGCACGGGTATACGGATGCAGCGGGCTGCCGAATACGCTGTCCGCACTGCCTGACTCAATGATGCGCCCGCGGTACATGACGGAAACGCTCGTGCACATAGTGCGCACCATGGCAAGGTCATGGGTAATGATAAGCAGCGCGGTATCCGTCTCGTGCACAAGATCTTTCAGCAGATGCATGATCTGCGTCTGAATCGTAACATCCAAAGACGCCGTAGGCTCGTCCGCGATGATAATGTCCGGACTGTCCATCATGGCTGCGGCAATCATAATGCGCTGCCGCTGGCCGCCTGACAGCTGGTGCGGATAGCACTCCATGATCCGGCGTGGAGCCGGCAGACCTGTTTTAGCAAGCAGCTCAAGCGCACGTGATTCAGCCGCCTTTTTATCCATGCCGTGCGCCACGGCTCCTTCCGTAACCTGCCGCTTTATTTTCAGCAGAGGATTCAGCGCAGTAAGCGGTTCCTGAAACACCATGGAAATTCTGCTTGAGCGTACTGAACGCCACTGCTTTTCCGTCAGAGAAAGCAGTTCCGTCTGTCCGAGTTTTACCGAGCCGCTGACCTCTGCGTTCTGCGGCTGCAGCCCCATGCAGCTCAACGCCGTCATAGTTTTGCCGCAGCCCGATTCTCCTACGAGCGCGGTTATTTCGCCTTTATGAAGCGTCAGGTTCACAGAGTGTACCGCATATGCCGGTTTCCCGTTGATCATAAAGCTCAGAGAAAGATTCTTTATTTCCAGAACGGCAGGCGAACTGCTCATTGCACCCCCTTCTTGCCGGTGATGCTGTCACCGATAAGGGTAAGTCCGATTACAGGAAGTATAAGCGCCGCGGCGGGAAAAAGCACTGCCCACGGAGCATGCAGCAGGATTCCCTGACCTTCCTGCAGCATTCTGCCGAAGCTCGGAGCGGGCGGCTGCACGCCGAGTCCCAGATAGCTCAGACCTGCCTCGTTCATGACGGCATAGGCAAAGTTGAGCGTGAACGTGACGGTCAGATCATCCGCAATGTTAGGAAAGATATGCAGAAATATGATACGCAGCGCCGACGCGCCGCGCGCCCTGGATGAAAGTACCATGAATGACGTGCGGTATTTGATAAAACCGCTTCTGGCGATACGGGCAAAGCGCGGAACCGACATGATGCACAGCGCCAGCACGGTGGTTGCAGTGCTCGGTCCGATGACCGCCACAAGCACGAGCGCTATAAGGATGCCCGGGAACGCCATGAGTATGTCGATTATTTTTCCGACGGCCTCATCGAGCAGGCCGCCCGTATATCCTCCTGCTGCTCCGAGCAGGCCGCCTGCAACAAGACCGAACACGGAAGCCGCCGCACCGAGCGCGAATGATATGCGGTAGCCTGTCAGAATGCGGCTCAGAATGTCGCGTCCCAGATTGTCGGTACCGAACCAGTGCCGGACTGACACGCCCTGCAGTTTGCCCGGAATATCCACCGCCACCGGATCATACGGTACGTAGATAAAGCTTATGAGCACGGCTGCAGCCGCGGCAAGCACAAGCACGCAGCCGGCCGTGAATTTATACTTTTCAACATGCGTACTCATCGGCGTATCCTCGGATCCACCGCGGAATACAGCAGATCGGTGATGAAGTTGCAGATAACGACGATGACCGACAGATACAGCACGAGCGCCTGTATGAGCGGATAGTCACGTGATGATATGGAGTTTGAAAGCAGTCTGCCGAGACCGGGCAGAGAAAACACATTCTCTACGATGATGCTGCCGCCCAGAATTTCCGCCGTAATCATACCAAGGATCGTCAGCACCGGTATGAGCGCGTTGCGCACTGCATGCACTGCTATGATGCCGGGCAGCGACAGACCTTTGCTGCGGGCGGTGCGGATATAATCTTTCTGGAGCTGCAGCAGCAGGCTTGCCCTTGTATACCGGGCCAGCACCGCCGCCGTACCGAAAGTGATTGAAAGTGCGGGCAGCGTGAGCGATCTGATGCAGGATACCGGGCTTCTGCTCCACGTAACGTACCCCATGGACGGCAGCAGATGCAGATGGACGGAGAATACGATGATGAACAGAAGTGATACGCAGAACGCAGGAATGGAGATGCCCAGCTGCGCTGCGGCAGAAAAAGGTACCGACAGCGGAGATTTATCGCACAGCGCCATCAGGATGCCGAACGGCACTCCGATGATGATCGTGAGAAGAAGTACGTACAGCGCAAGCTGCGCCGTTACTGTAAATGCAGGAAAAATTATGTCGGCAACGGGTTTACGGTAGCGGTATGATTCTCCGAAATCACCGCGCAGTGCGCCTCCGAGCCAGTCCACATATTTGAGCAGCGGCGGCCGGTCATGCTGCATGGAAGCGTGCATGCGCTCGATCTGCGCATTGTCCGCATCCATGCCGAGGATTGTCAGCGCAGGATCACCCGGCAGAATCTGGAATACGCAGAACGTCATGATGCTTATGATGAAGACCGTGCTGATAAAACCTGCCGTTTTGCGTACGTAATAGTTCATTAATAGGTGAGCGTGCTGAAATCAATATAGCTGAACGGATAGAACGTGTAGCCCTTCAGGTCCTTGCGCATGGCAATGATCATGTTGGGATCGCAGATATATACGGATGCCGCATCGTCAGTCAGCAGCTCCTGGCACTGACGGTACAGCTCGGCACGTGCGGCCGGATCAGTTTCCATTGCCGCCCGGCTGATCAGGCTGTCGTACCGGTCGTTCTTATATTTGATGAAGTTTTTGTCGTAACTGCTGACGTATCTGCCCAGAATGTCGTGCGGCTCGGTCTTTCCGTCGAATGCGATGACCGTGGACTCATAGTTTGCGTTTTTGTATACGTCGCTGAGCCATGCAGCCCATTCCACGCTCTGGATCTTTGCGCTGATACCAATTTCAGAGAGCTGGCTGACCAGAATCTGCGCGGCGTTTACGTGCGGCTCATAGTTCGCAGGAACGGTAATCGTCAGTGTGAATCCGTCAGGATATCCTGCCTCGGCGAGCAGCTCACGCGCTTTTGCCGGATCCCGGCTGTAGCGTCCTGAAAGGCTGTCGTTGTAGAATGCGCCGAGCACGGGACTGAAGTTTGAGTACAGCTCCGTGGCATAGCCGTTCCATACGCCGTTGATTATATCCTGCTTGTCAACCGCATAGTTGATGGCGCGGCGCACGCGGATGTCGTCAAGCGGCTTGACCGCATTGTTGAGTCCGAACAGCTGCACCATGTTCTGCGGCGAGGAAAGCACCGTATAATCGTCTTTGAGCGTCTGCGCATCATTTCCATTAATAAAGTACGCGATATCAAGCTCACCGGAGCGCAATGCGGAAACAACGGACACCGCATTGGTCATAATATAGACTTCTGCGCGCTTGATTTTAGCCTTGCGGGCAGCAAGATAATAGTCATCAAAACGTTCCAGCACGATTTTCTGTCCCGGAACATATTCTACGAATTTGAACGGACCGGCTCCTACCGGATGCTCCGCCTGGCCTGTATAGCCGCGCGGCATGATGGCGGCCTCCGCAAGCTGCAGGAACTGGGCGTTGCGCGCCTTGAGCTTCACGCAGAACGTATAGTCATCGGGCGCGGAGACTGATTCGATGCAGGTGTACTTGGACATGACCGGCTTGGAGCCGTCAAGGCCGGCCAGCTTAGTGTAGGTGTACACCGCATCCGCGCTGGTAAGCTTGTCACCGTTATGGAACTGGACATTCTTTGCAAGATGGAAGGTGTAGGTGAGCCCGTCCGCTGAGATCTCATGGCTTTCGGCAATGCCGGGGATCTGGCTTCCGTCAGAAGCGAACAGCAGCAGACCGTCAAAAACGTTGCGGAACACGGCGCGGGTATCCGCCGCCGCAGAACTCCACGGATCAAGACTGTCCGGCTCAGAACTGATATTGATACGGACTGTATCCTCCTGCTTTTTTGTTCCTGCGCAGGAGCTCAGCAGCGCTGCGCTCAGGCCCAAAAGACCGATGCATACAATCGTCATTGTCTGTTTTTTCATAGTGCATGTATACTACCGTAAATCTGTAATGTTGACAATGCAGCCATGTGATTATATTATTCATTTGGAATGCCAAATCATCAAGAATTACACCGTAAAATACTTTGTGTCGGGAATGTTTCTGTTGACATTAAGGCCTACAGCCCTGAAAGCGATGAGAATGAAGCGTACCGGGACGGCTCCATAGAGCTGGTGCCGGGCGGCGTTGCACGCGGCATGGCCATTAATCTAAAGCATCTTGGAATGGACACCGCCGTACTTTCCGTAGTGGGAAACGATATATTCGGCGAATTTCTGCGCAGAGGCCTTGAGGCTGAGCAGGTCGGTACTGAGCTGCTGCGCGTGAGCAATGAGCGGAAGACCGCTCTGTTCTCCGTCATGGCCAGCGCCCGCAAGAGCGCATCATGCATCTACTGCACCAATGTGCTGCGCGAGATTACCTGCGACGATCAGGTGCTTAACTATATAAACCGTGAGCATATTACCACATTCGTCATGGACTCCAATCCGCGGGAAGAGACGCTTGCGGCTTTCTACGAGCTTAAGAAAAAGAATCCTGATATCTTTGTATTCCAGAACGCCACTGCGCCTGATATCGCTGCAAAAACGCTGCAGTGGGCGCCGCTCATGGACCTGTTCGGCTGCAATGAGTTCGAAGCAGCGGCCATACTCGGCGGAGAGGTGGCTCCTGATCTTAAGACCGCGGATGCATTCCAGCAGCTTGGCTTTAAGAATTTTATCATCACGTTCGGTGAGCGCGGCGTCATGGTGCGCATCGGGCAGGAGACATGGAACGAACCGCCGTATGTGTCGCCGCAGATCGTCGATACGATCGGAGCAGGTGATGCGCTTGCCTCGGGGTTCCTTATGGGGTTCCTGTCCGGAAAACCGGTCAAGCGGTGCATTCATTACGGGCTTGCCTGCGCGAAGGAAACGCTGCTTACGCGTCAGACGGTAAGCGGTCTGCTTTCTCCGGGATTTTTGGAAAATTATCCAGAAAGTACTTGACCAAGATGTTCGTTTTATGTAATATATTCTTACATTTTGCGGCTGTCATATAACGGCTCATTATCTCAGCCTTCCAAGCTGATGACGAGGGTTCGACTCCCTTCAGCCGCTTAAGCCTTGCGTTGAACGACGCAAGGCTTTTTTTATGTCTGAAACAATTCCGTTTAAACGACAAGAGCCGCAGCCTTTGCAGGACTGCGGCTCTTCTGCTTTCATCGCTTTTACTGCTACTGCGCCAGATTTGCTTCCAGCCAGCCGCGGAATTCGGCATAGCTGTTTTCCATCGGTACAGCATGGTCGGGCAGCTGCATGATTTCAAGCAGACGCTCGGGCATGGGCGGCTCGCGCCCGATGGCTTCTTTTACGGTTGCGGTGAACTTAGCGGGATTCGCGGTCTCAAGGATGATGCCTACGGCCTTGCGGTCAACCACTTTCTGCGCCCAATCGGGAATGTTCGGAGTCAGACCGGGTTTGGTGTAGTCCGATTTCTGCACGCCGTCAGCAATAAGCCGCTCCATGGCGCCGTGGCGCATGTCATCCCATGCTTTCCATGCGATCGCGCCGTGCGGATCGATGATATAGCCTGTCTTTACATTGCATTCTTTAAGCGCCTGCATGATTCCGTCGTTGTCAAGCCAGTATGAGGCGAACAGATGACGTATCTGCTCAAGCGAGTACATGGCATGTATGCGCTCATAGTTGCTCGGCGCGCCCACGTCCATGGCGTTGGCGTAGGTTGCGACTGACGGGCGCGGATTGTATTCACCGGTGGCGATCCAGTCCGGCACGGTATGGTTCGTGTTCGTAGCAGCCACGAATCCGTCTATGGGAGCTCCCATTTCTCTTGCGATAAGGCCGGAGGTAAGGTTGCCGAAGTTGCCGGACGGCACTACCGCTATGATGGCGGGATTGTCGATTGAATTGTCATGCTGCCGGTTGCGTACTACGATCGATGAATACATATAGTAGAAGCTCTGCGGCAGCAGGCGTGAAATATTGATTGAATTGGCGGACGACAGCCGGAACTTTTTACGCAGGTCTGCATCGGTGAAGGCGGTCTTTACGAGCTTCTGGCAGTCATCAAACGTGCCGTTTACCTTGAGCGCACGCACATTGCCGGTGAATGTTGCCAGCTGTTTTTCCTGCAGCGGGCTTATTTTGCCCGCCGGATACAGAATCGTCACGTCCAGTCCCTCCACGTTATGGAAGGCGCTGCCTACCGCGCTGCCGGTATCACCGGAGGTTGCCACCAGTATATGGAGCGTGCCGGATTCGCTGCGGTTAAAATACGACATGACGCGGGCCATGAACCGTGCGCCGAAATCTTTGAACGCGCAGGTAGGGCCGTGGAACAGCTCAAGCATGTAGGTGACGGGATCTACGGGGACAACCTTTGATATGAACGGGTAGGCATCCAGTATGATATCCGTAAGATCCTGGTCAGGAATCTCTCCCTCGGCATACGGCTTGGCCATATTGAACGCAATTTCCCTGAACGACGGATCAGCCGCCTTGTTGATAAAAGAACTGTCAATCTTCGGATAGCTGACAGGAATATACAGACCGCCGGTCTCAGGATTCATACCTCCCATAACCGCAGTTCTGAAATCAGTTTTTACAGATGAATCACGCGTATCAGTATAGATCATAGCGTTTACTCCCTCCCTGTATGGTATGCGAAAAGTTCCGGAAGGCTGTGAGCCCTGTACTTTCGCTCTATTTCGTTTTGCCGCCCGTATCTGTTACATTCCGAACAGCACGGCTTCCGCCAGTTCCGATGCAAGCGCATCTTTGGCTACATCAAGCACTTTCCACTGTGCCGCATCGGTTACGGAGACGGTTCTGATCGTTTTGTACAGCTGCCGTCCGGTCTTCATATCAAGCACATAGATTTCGCCGGTAAGCGAGTAGGCGTAGCCGTCTGCTGTTTTAACCGCGGCGCCCTCCGGCTTTACCGTTCCGTAGATAAGGAACCCGACTGAACCGCCCGCAAGATTCTTTGCGGCTTTATAGACGGTCTGCTGGTTTCCGGTCTTTATTTCACGGGTGAAGTCACCGTTGCCGATATTGGCGAATCCTTTGCCCACCAGATCCATAAGCAGTTTTGATGAGAAGGGAGAACCGCGTGCGTCCGTTTCCATGACGCTGATGATGCCGCCCTTGTATTTGTAGTCGGTGCTTACCTTCCACGGGGCTTCAACGGACATGTCGGACACCAGCTTGACAACCTCCGGGTCGGACGAGCTTACGGCCGGCATAAAGGTGACGTGGGTATTGAATGAGTCCTCGGGCACGCCGGGCGTAAACACGGCGATTCCGTCCGCGCCTGTGGATATGGTCTGTTTTTCATAGAATACAATGTCACCGTCTTTTGAGACGGGGTATGACACGACGAGCCGGTAGTCTGCTGCCGGCGCACCGTGTTTTGTTACGGAAACTTTATACGGCTTGGAGAATGCCTTATGCTTTACGGTTGCTGCGGGCACGGAGGTAACGGAGAGCGTGGTGTCCGCGTTTTCGGCAAGGAATTTTTCAGCGGGCGTCGGCTCCGGAATTACGGGAGCGGCAGGAACCGGCTCCAGAACTGTCTGGGATTCGGCTGCCGTCTGCGCCGTCGTATCGGTCTTTCCGGCTGCAGGAGTTTCTGCTCCGTGTGCGGTATTCTTTGTTGTCTGACATGAGGCAAGCAGTGCTGCGGCGCAAACTGCACCGGCCGTTTTTATAAGCAATGTTTTAACTTTCATTATATAACCTTAATTTTTATTACAACAATTTTATATGCAGAATGCAATATATCTACAAATTATAGTATAAAGGTCGTATTATTTGCAAGTGTTTCGCAGAACGGTCTGTCACTTGCTAATTTTATGTAATTTCTCTACAGTATACGGTTATGAGAAGTACACGTGCTGTTATATATTTAGATAATTTACGAAATAACATACAGAGTATCAGGCGCGCGGTAAAGCCGGGCACCAGAATGTGCGTGACGGTAAAGGCGAATGCGTACGGCCACGGAGCGGTGACGGTGGCAAAAACCGTGCTTGCGTGCGGCGTGGAGTATCTGGCGGTGGCGACCGTGGATGAGGGCAGGGAGCTGCGCGACGGCGGCATTACGGCGCCGGTGCTGCTTTTCAGTCTCTGTACGCCGGAGGAAGCCGCCGATGTGGTTGCCTGCGGACTCACGCCGTTTGTAACCGATGAAGCATACTGCGCGCTGTTTGAGCAGGCCGCTGCGGCTGCAGGCGTGACGTGTACCGTGCATCTGGCGGTGGACACCGGCATGGGCAGAATCGGCTGTATGCCCGATCAGGCGGCTGACGTGGCGGCTTATATCCAGAAGTGCAGCCACCTGAAGCTCGGCGGCATGTGCACGCATTTTGCGTTTGCAGACAACGTGCAGCAGGAAGGCAGACAATATACGGAGCGGCAGATCGCCGCGTTCACGCATGCTGTTGAAAGCGTACGGAACGCCGGTATTGATCCCGGCATCCGTCATTGCTCAAGTTCTGCCGCGCTGCTTGAGTATCCGGATATGCAGCTTGATATGGTGCGCCCCGGAATCATTGTCTACGGATATTATCCTGATGAAGTGGATGCAGCGTATCTGGCGGCTGCAGGTCGTCCGCTGGACATCCGGCCCGTCATGGCGTTTGAAACACGGGTAGTGGCCGTGCGTCATTTTGAGCCGGGAGCATCCGTTTCCTACGGGCGTACATGGACGGCAGACATGCCGACGGACATAGCGGTGCTGCCCGCAGGATATGCCGACGGATTGCTGCGCCGCTGCTCGCCCGGACTGCAGGTTGCCGTAAACGGAAGTGCATATCCGGTGCGCGGACGCATCTGCATGGATCAGTGCATGGTCGATATCGGTAATGGTAACAGCCGTGTAAAACGGTGGGACAAAGCCGTGATTTTCGGCCCCAGGGAATCAGGCGCGCTGCAGACAGCGGACGACATTGCCCGCAGCACAGGCACGATCTCCTACGAAATCCTTACCGGCATAAGCCGCCGTGTGCCGCGTGTATATGTCGGTGAGCTTCCCGTCTGAGCTGTTCAGCGAGACCGCTCCTGAAGGAATTTCTTTACTTCCGCCACAAGGTAGAACGAGCCTGCGGTAAGGAGTACGGAACCGCGTGCGGCGGCTTGTGAGAGCGCATGCTCGATTGCCGCCGTACAGTCCTCAATCATTTCAAATTCAATGCCTGCCTGTCTGAACGCCTGAACGGCTTTCGGCAGGTCTGCCTGCTTTGCGCTTCCCGGCCTGGTGAGCGTTATCCTGCTGAATCTGAGTGCAGTAAGCGGCGCGATGTGCGCTATGTCCTTGTCCGCCGCGCAGGCGAACAGCAGCTCCGCAGGCTGATCCTTGAACAGCGCACGGAACGTTTCCATGGTGAATCCGACGCTGTTCACCGTGTGGGCGCCGTCCATGACGAGCGCGGGAATCTGCGGGTAGGGCGCCGGGTTGCGCTGTATTTCGAATCTTCCTTCCAGAAATGCATGTGACAGTCCTTTTTCAATGATCCGCAGATCCAGTTCCGGATACAGCCGTCTGACGATGAGCGCGGCAAGCGCAGCGTTGTATGCCTGAAAGCTTCCCGGCATGCGCAGGTCAGTCTCCAGCGGCCGCGGGAACGACTCGGACGTTATTTTTATATGCATGGGACTTTCTGCAGGCTGTGCGGTATATGAATACGATACAGATGAAACAAGCTCGTCCACAAAATAGACCGGAGCCTGCACTTCCTGTGCCTTTGCACGGAATACAGCCTTGACCTGCGGTTTCTGAGCGGCGATATATACCGGGGTATGCGGCTTAATGATGCCGGCTTTTTCGGCGGCGATTTTTTCCTCCGTGTCACCCAGATACTGCACATGCTCAAGCTCGATCGGAGTAACGGCGCAGATACGCGGCATGAGTACATTCGTGGCGTCAAGCCTGCCGCCGAGCCCTGTCTCATATACGGCCCAGTCAAGCCGTGCTTTTTTAAAGCAGAGGAACGCATACAGCGTAACGAGCTCAAACCAGGTCAGCGGCCTGCCGCCGGGCAGCTCCGTATCCTGAATCGAATCTATGCCCGCCATGAGCTCGCGTGCGGAATCCCGGTATACGGCCTGCGGCAGCGCACCTTCCGGAATGCTGATGCGCTCAAAAAAACTCATGATATGCGGGGATGTGTACAGTCCCGTCCGGTACCCTGCCTGTGTTAGCACCGCGCTTATCATGGCGGACACGGATCCCTTGCCCTTGGAGCCCGCGATATGAACGGCAGGCACCGCATTCTGCGGATTATTGAATTTTCCGCACAGGAACCGGATGGTATCAAGCCAGAACATATTTTTCTGAGGCAGCTTTTCAAAGTTCAGGCACCTGTCAAGCCATGATTCGAACTGCGGATCGGAATACTGAGTCATGGCATGCAGTATACGCATTCATGACGTCAATGTACATATCGGCA
>CACZQF010000027.1 GCA_902783245.1 uncultured Spirochaetaceae bacterium
CTGCTGCAGGCTTACTGGCGGGCGCGGCTGTAGTAAATGAGTCGTCATCTATATCCATGGAAAGCTCGGGCGCATTGTCATTAAACTCATCGTCCGTAGCTTCATCGGTTATTTCCTGCAGAACTTCTTCTTCGCTGAGCCGTCGCACTGCCTTGCGGGCCGCTTCATTGGTGCTGTCCTTGTGCAGTACTTCCCGGTACAGTTCCATGGCGTCATCAGGCAAACCTTTCTGCTCCAGAATACCTGCCAGCATGAGCCTGCCGTCAGCGGCATCCTCTTTCTTATCGATATATGAGCGGATATACGTCTCTGCGCGGTCGGCATCTTTAAGCTGCATGCAGCGGTTTGCCGCGCTGTAGTAATGCTGCTGGTAGCTGCGGTCGGCGGCCTCGATCTTTTTAAACTGCTCCCTGGCGCTTTCGTTGTCGCCGGTACAGATATAGTACTGGGCCAGCAGATCCTGAGCAGGTACGTTGTCGGGCGTCCGATCCAATATATGCTGGATATAGTCCTTTGCATGATCATATTTCCCGATGGACAGCAGTACATCCGCAAAACCGGACTCGTATTCCGGTTGGATAGGGTGCTGCTGCTCGAATTCAGAAAGCAGCTGATAGGCACTGTCATTCAGGCCGAGCTGCGCATCCACCTGCGCGGCTGCCACGGCGGATGCAGTGCTGTCCGGACTGAGCTCCAGCGCTTTGCGGTATGCCTGCTGCGCTTTGATCCAGCAGCCCTGTGCGGCGCAGCATTCGCCCTGAATCCTGTACATCTCCGCATTTGTATCATCAAGCTCTATAGCCTGCTTGGTCAGGTTCTCAGCCTTCTGCGCCTGGTTCGTGTTCAAAAGCAGCTTTGTGTAGTCCTGTACCGCTTCTGTCCAGCCCGGACGTGTACGCAGCGCGGTGTCGAATGCCTGCTCCGCTTTGTCATAGGCATGAAGCGTTTCATATGCCTTTGCCAGATTCAGATGCAGTACAGGATGGTTTGCGTCAGCCCTCAGGCCTTTCTGGAATGCAGCGATCGCCTTGTCATATTCTTTCTTCAGAAGATAGATGACGCCGAGATGGTTGAATGCCAGCGCGTCCTCTGGATTTTTGTAGGTAACGTTGGTAAAGCAGTTGATCGCTTCCTCATAGTTTTCCATTGACTTATATGTAAAACCCATCTCATAGTAGAGCTGGCTGTCCGTATCATTAAGCTTTTCAGCCTCTTTAAGCGTATTGAGCGCTTCATGATATTTTCCAAGCCGCCGGTAGGTTGCTCCGAGCTGGATGATCGCCGCATAGTCGGTAGGATCCTGCGTTATGATTTTTAAGAAGCACGGCTCGGCTTTGGCATATTCGCCGTTTTTAGTATACAGACTGCCGAGCTGGGCAAGCAGCGCCGGATCATCGGGAGACTGTTCCAGCAGCTCCGTCAGGCTGCGTATGGCCAGCGTATAATCATGGGAAAGTTCTGCCGTTTTTGCCCGCTTTAAAATAAGGTCATTCTCACTCATAGCTTATTCTCCCCTAAGGCTGTGAAGCCGCCGCGTTTTCCTGCGGTACAGCTGCATGTGATTTTGTTCCGGGTGAACCGCCGTACGGTCTGGCATAGACTTCCCGCGACAGCTGGCCGGTGATGTGGTCATCATACTTTGACCATGAAGATACTGCAAAATAGTAGATGGTTCCGGCTTTCAGGCCGGTGAGCGTCAGAGAATTGTTGTTACCCACGTTGATGGGCGAAGCTCCCTGTACGGCGATTCTGCCCAAGTATTCTCCGGGCCGCTCGCCGTAGAACACATAGTAACCGCCGGTCGTTTCATCTACGGAATAGCCCCAGCTTAATGTCACCGAGCAGTCTCCTGCCTTTGCGCTTATGGTGAACGGCGGCAGGGGAGCGGGGCGCTCCGTGTATTCTACCGCCAGTTGTGTGACGGACGGCGTTATTGTGCCCGCGCCGTCGGGATACAGTTCTACCGCCACTTGAAAATACAGACCGGTCACATTCTCTATGGCTGTTCCGTTGTTCACCGGTATCCACTCAGGGTCGGTATCCGTCCAGCCGTAAAAGTTGTCGCCGCTTCTGACATACAGGCGTACGTCAGTTTGTGCGGGAATGTCGGTTATGGCGGTTACCGTATTGAGCACTGACCCGGGACTTGTGAGTATGGGTTCAGTCACAAACCGTCCGCCCGCCGTGTCGTATTTGTCCAGTCCGAGCCTGCTGCCGGTATCGGCGGGAGACTGTACCGGCTTGTTCTGCCTGGTGATTCTGAAATCATCGATGCGTCCCATGTAGGAAGGGCACAGCTCTATGTCTGCGGGAACGCCGAGAACCGGCAGATAGACGGAACCGCTTTCGTGTCCGGTGGTGGTGAGGTACTGCAGTGCCTCCACGCTTCCGTTTACGCGGTATTCAAGCAGGCCGGTGCCTTCATCGAATGTTATTTTATGGAATGACCATTTGTCAGGGATGATGTTGCTGATGCCGGTCATGACCACTTCACCGTCGTTTTTTGTATAGCCGTCGAACAGGTTGGCAAAATTCCATTCGATCTTGTTGTTCACGAACAGGATCGTGATGGTCTGATAGGTGGGGTAATTGTTCGTATTGCGCGATGACCGCCATGCCAGAATGGTTTCGCCGTTGCCTGCAACGGACGGTGCAAGCCAGAACTCAATGGAAAAGGAGCCGATGGTGCCCGAACTGCCGAATACGGACCCCTGCTTGCCGTGCAGCAACATGCCGAGGCTGGTTCCCCTGCTGAGCGCGCATGCCTTGCCCTGTACGGATTTGTCGGTCAGGAAAAAATTGTTTTTGAGGATGGTGTAGTTGCCGCTGGAATCAGCCATAGCCTGATCCTCAAAATGCAGCAGCAGGTCCGTGTCAGGCGTGACGGCGGGCGAATTGGTTGCCAGCTGCAGACAGGTGTAGCCGAACCGCCCTTTGCCTGTGGTAACGTTCTTAAGCTGTGCCATCTGCGGCCAGCCGTTCCGGCCGCCATAAATGATAGTCCGCTCTTCGGCAGACAGATTCTGTACAGCGAGTACTAGACAAACAGCAAGAAAAATCAGTATTTTTTTTATATCAGCAGTGGTCATATGAGTAATGCTAACACGGCGCGGGAAGTTTTACACGCAACCGCATTGAAGGCCCCCTCCTCCAGTGGCGTTTATATGTGGCGGGATCCTAAAGGAACCGTCATCTATGTAGGTAAGGCCAAGAATCTTAAAAACCGCCTCACCTCGTATTTTTCCGGACGGAAAGATATAAAGACCCGTATCCTTATATCCCGTGCGGTTTCAATCGAATATATTACAACGGCGAACGAGTACGAAGCTTTTCTGCTGGAAAACAACCTTATAAAGCAGTACACCCCCCGATACAATATAAACCTAAAGGACGGAAAATCCTATCCGGTGATCCGCATTACGCATGAAGAATTTCCGCGCCTTTTTAAGACGCGCCATGTGCTTCATGACGGATCGCTGTATTTCGGTCCGTTCCCTGACGTGGGCGCGCTGGATACGTTCATCGACACGCTGTACAAGCTGTATCCGCTGCGTCACTGCAGAACGTTCAGAAAGCGCGATGCGCCGTGCATGTACTACCATATCGGGCAGTGCAAAGCGCCATGCTGCAAGGATTTTTCCGCACAGTCCTATAATGAAATAATCGGCGAGATTGCCCGCCTGCTTGAGGGAAAGGGCAAAGAAACCGAGGAAAAACTTACCGCGGAGATGAAGGCTGCCGCAAAGCAGCTTAATTTTGAGAAGGCCGCGCGGATACGGGACGGCCTGCGTGCGCTCATGGTCATGCAGAACCAGAATATCGTTGAAAGTTTTGACAGCGGTGACCGTGATTATATAGCCCATGACCGTGAGGGTGAGCTGGTCAGTTTTACGGTACTTAAAATCCGCAGCGGCAAGCTTCTGGGCAGGGACAATTATCGTACCGTGAGCCTGAACGAAGATGATGAGCTGCTGCCGGAATTTATGAACGCGTATTACACGGATGCCTCGCTCGTTCCGCCCCATATCTATGTGCCCACGCAGGCAGGCCTTGAGTTTATGACACGATGGCTGTCTGAAGAATGTCACGTGAACGTTGAGATCCTGCTTGTGCAGGACAGTATGGAGAACGCGGGTCGCCATAAGGCTGCCATGAGCATGGCGTTTGAAAATGCCCATGAAGATATAATCCGCCGTCTGCGCGAGCGCGGTGACATGCCTGCGCTTGAGGAGCTGAAGACTGTGCTGCGGCTTGATCATCTTCCGGTACGTATCGAAGGATTTGATATTGCACATATCGGCGGCAAGTTTCCGGTGGCCAGCCTTATCAGCTTTTATAACGGCAACCCGGATAAAAAGAACTACCGTTACTTCAAACTGAAGACAACGGACGGTATCATCGATGATTTTGCGTCCATGCGCGAAGCGGCGACCCGCAGGTATACGCGGCTTGTGAATGAGCAGGCTGATCTGCCTGATCTGATTCTTATAGACGGCGGCATAGGACAGGTGAATGCGGTGCGCGGCGTGCTTGATGCGCTGCAGCTTGATATTCCTATTGCGGGTCTTGCAAAGCGGGATGAAGAAATCTATCGTCCTAGTGACAGCGTGCCTATCAGCCTGCCCAAGCGCAGCGATGCGCTGCGGCTGCTGCAGCGTGTACGGGATGAAACTCATCGTTTTGCCACGAGCAGAAATCAGCGGCTGCGTACAAAAGAAAATACGGTGAGCATCTTTACGCAGCTGCCCGGCGTAGGTGAAAAGCGCGCGCTGACGCTTATGAAGACTTTTACGACATTGGAGAATCTGGCCGCCGCTGAGGAAGCTGCCGTTGCCGAGGCCGTGCATGTGCGTGCGCCGCAGGCGGCTGAAATCCTCATGGAAGCCCGGCGTCTGCTGGAAAAACGCCGGCAGGAGCAGGAAAAGGCCATGCTGTCCTTGCGGTCGGCGGGCACTACCGTGCAGAAAGCCGCGGATATACAGCGTAACATGGATTTGGCCGCCGCCGCGCTTGAAGCTGCCGAAGCAGCCCCGGAGTACCACGGCGACGTCTGAGCACCCCGCAGAAAATCCGTGATGCACGGATATCCATTTTTGCCGCTGACGGCTGCGGAGCCGGGGGGGCAACGCAAAACATCTGCAACCCCGGCGGAAGCAGCCGTCAGCGGCAATCTTGTGTTTCTGTACCTTAGGTACTGTGTTTTTTTGATGTGTCCTTACACCTTGAACTTTCCGATCTCAGTGGATACTTTCGTAATACTCTGGCTGTTGTCCTTACTCTTCAGGTTGACTTCCTGAATAGCGTTGTTGATGTCGTTTACACCGGCGGTCATTTCGTTCATGCCGCTGTTGATTTCGGCAGTAAGGCGCGCAAGCTTGGACATTTCTTCAAGTATCTGGCGTCCGCCCTCGTCCATTGTGGCGGCCTCGTTCTTTACCTGGCTGGTGATGGAGTTGATCTGGCCCATGGCGTCAAGAATCTGCTGGCTGCCGGCGGACTGCTCCTCCATGGCGTTCTTGATCACAGCTTCCTGTTTGTTCACCGCTTCGGTGTTGGTGAAGATGATTTCAAACTGTTTTTGAATGGCTGTGGCGCTCTCCGCGATCGTTGCGATAAGGTTGCTCAGGTTGGTGAGTACGTCTGAGATGCGCTTGCCCTGCGTGCTTGAGTCCTCAGCAAGCTTACGGATCTCACCGGAAACGACGGCAAAGCCTTTGCCTGTTTCACCTGCATGCGCAGCTTCAATGGCGGCGTTCATAGCGAGCAGGTTTGTCTGGCTTGCGATGTTCTGGATGATGGTACTGGCGTCAAGCAGACCCTTGGAATCATCGGATATCTTACGCGTAAGTTCTACGGTCTTTGAGATAAGCTCACGGCCGTGCTCCGCAGATTTGGTAAGGTCGTCTACAGTCTTTGAGTTGGAGGCAAGAATGCCTGTTACGGAACGTACGTTGGCGACCATCTGCTCGATGGATGATGATGACTGCGCTACGCTGGATGCCTGCGTTTCAATGTCAGAGTTGAGACGTTTGATGCTTTCTACGATATTGCGCATGGTGGAGGCGGTTTCCTCCACGCCGGCAGACTGCGTCTGTATCTGGGCTTTCATGCTGTCGATGTTTGATGAGATTTCCGTGGCTGCGCCGGCCGTCTCGGACATGCTTCCTGCCAGATCTTTACCGATCTGATCCATGGTTGATGACTCATGCAGGATGGATGCGATGGAGCTGGCAAGCTTTTCCATCACCGCGTTGAAATGCCCCGCAAGCTGGCCGATTTCGTTCGAGGCAAGTTTGGGAAGCCGCTGGGTAAGATCGCCGTCACCTTCTGATATGTTCTTCATGATAGCGGTGATCTTCTGGATCGGACGCGCGAACGCTTTTCCGTAGATGGTGGCTACGATGACGGATACGACGATTCCCACTGCAAGCAGCATGAACATGATGTGGATGATGGCACGGTTGCTGGCCTTGAGCTCGGCGTCAGGTACAATGACAATATAGTTGAGCGGAATCAGACCGTTCTCTGACGGTATGGTGCGGATTTCGCACGGATGTTTTCCTTCTATTGTTTCATCGAAGGTAATCGTGTCGCCGTGATTGTATTTTTCCAGCCCTTTTATGCCGATTTCACTGACTTTTTTGAAAAGGTTTTCGGGATGTACGGTGTCAACAAGAATGGAGCCGTTGTGGTCGCACAGAATGATGGACGTGTGCTTGTAGTCGGTTCCTGAGATTGATTTGAACAGATCCGACAGGTTGGACAGATCCGCGTCCGCGGTGACTACGCCGCGGATGCTGCCGTCCTGTGCGGAGACGGTGCGTGACGCTACGATAACGGTTTCACCGGCGGAAGTAGTGTAGGCGTCCGAGAAGACGACCTTGCCGGGCTTGTTCTCTGCATTCTTGAACCATGACCTGGTACGGCTGTCGTATCCGTTGCTGCGGGCAACTTCCGGGTAGCGCGTAAATGCACCGGTGGACTTCAGCGAAAGGCTGACGCCGAGCAGTTCCGGTTTGTCTTTAACGAAAGCACGGGCAAGCAGGTAAACCTGCGCTTCATACTCGGAATTCTCAAGCGGCGTCATAGGAATCTTACCGCTCGGATCTGACAGATTCACATATGAAGTAATGCTATCGTCATCCTCACGGGCAAGCTCCGTGTCGGCGAACAGATCGACCGACGTGCTGATGCTGCTGAAATGATTGCGCATGGTGACGTCCATGAGCGTAAGCGACTGTCGCAGCTTGTCATCGAACTGCGCTGTATTCAGAGATGATACCCGGACATAGATAATGCTGCCGAGTATAAACATAAATGCAAGCGTCAGAACGGTAATGTTGACGGCAAGCGTAACAACGATAGAACTGTGTTTTGTACCTGTTTTACTCATGCAATAATATATCAGTGTGTTGTATTCTGCAAGAACTTCTTTTCCTGTCAGTTCCTCCGGCATCGAAGCTGCAAAACGAGCAGGTGGCCGGTTTCCTTCCTGCCTAATGGTGCGCAGTTTTCTGCTGATGCCATACACTTGTGCTTGCAACTTATGTATAAAAATGCAATAATGCCACGTAGTTTGCATAAATTATACACGGGGTGAGATATGTCACTTATTCATGGTGCCTTTACGGCTTTGATTACACCGATGCATGCAGATGGTTCGGTGGATTTTGAAGGATTCCGCTCGCTGGTCAGAATGCAGCTTGAGGGTGGAATTAACGGGCTTGTTCCGCTGGGAACAAGCGGTGAAACTCCGACTTTGGACGAAGATAAAGAAGAGCCTGAGCTCATTGATATTGTATTTTCCGAAGTCCGTGCTTTTGAAAAAAAACACGGCAAAAAAATCCCTGTCGTGCTGGGAGCGGGAAGCAACAACACCCGTGATGCTGTTGAGTACTGCGAACGCGCGAAAAAAGCCGGTGCGGACGCCGCGCTCGTGGTGACCCCGTACTACAACAAACCTTCGGATGAAGGTATTTTCCGTCATTTTGAAGCAGTCTCAAAAGTCGGTATCCCGATCCTTGTCTACAACATTCAGGGCAGAACTGGCCGCAACATCAGTACGGCAGTATTGGAGCGCATCGCTCAGCTGCCCAACATTGCGGGCGTAAAAGAGGCGAGCGGCAGCATTGATCAGATGATGGACGTTATCCTGCGCATCAAGTCAAAGCGGCCTGATTTTGCTGTCATGAGCGGCGATGATTCTCTGACGCTGCCGTTGATCGCGGCCGGCGGTGACGGTGTTATCTCTGTCGTGTCGAACCTTACGCCGTCATTGGTCACGCAGATGGTGACCGATGCGCTTGCCGGTGATTTTGAAAAAGCCCGCGCGCTGCACTACCGGCTGCTGCCGTTCTTTAAGGCGGCCTTTGTGGACGGTAATCCGTCGTCCATAAAATATGCCATGAACTGCAAGGGACTGCCTGCGGGCGGTCTGCGTCTGCCGCTTGTGGAAGTGACGGACAGTGCGAAAAAGATTATAGAGGCGGCGCTCGCTGAGTGCAATTTATAAGCGCCGCCGGTGATTATGGGAGAAAAGAAGTATGTCTGAAAAAATACCTGTAGGTGTTCTGGGGGCTACCGGCATGGTAGGCCAGCGGTATGTGCACCTGCTTGAAAATCATCCTTGGTTTGAAGTGACCTATGTGGCGGCAAGTCCCCGCTCGGCCGGAAAGCTGTATAAGGATGCGGTGGCGAACCGCTGGCTTATCGGCGCGGATATTCCTGCCGGAGCCGCGGAACTGACAGTACAGGATGCTAATGATCCTGCTAAGGCCGCCGGCAAATGTAAGTTCGTGTTCAGCGCGCTTGAGATGGACAAAGAGGCGATCAAGGCGCTTGAGGCTGCCTATGCGGAGCGCGGTATTCCTGTTGTGTCAAATGCAAGCGCGAACCGCTGGACGGATGACGTGCCCATGCTGATTCCTGAGATCAACAGCAGTCATCTGGATGTGATCCGTGAGCAGCAGAAGCATCATGGCTGGGACAAAGGCTTTATCGCTGTAAAGCCCAACTGTTCGCTGCAGACCTATATGATGCCGCTGTATGCGCTGCAGCAGGCCGGATATCCGGTAAAGCGCATGATCGTGACTACGCTGCAGGCGGTGTCCGGAGCAGGCTATCCCGGCGTACCGTCGTTTGACATGATCGACAATATCGTGCCGTATATCGGCGGAGAAGAAGAAAAGACCGAAAAAGAATGTCTTAAGATTCTAGGCACCGTACAGGACGGGCGGATTGTAAACGCAGCCGGTCCTGTGGTCTCATCAACTTGTACGCGCGTACCGGTGATCGACGGGCATACTGCAACGGTGAATATCGAATTTGACCTGAAGGACGCGGACAAGCCGTCTCTGGAAGAGATTGAGCGCGTATGGACGTCGTTTACGTCCGTGCCGCAGGAGCTCCGTCTGCCGTCCGCGCCCGAGCATCCGATCGTCGTACGCCATGAGGACAACCGCCCCCAGCCGCGCCGTGACCGCGAGACGGAGAAGGGCATGGCCTGCGTTATCGGCCGCCTCCGCCCGTGCAACGTGTTCGACGTGAAGTTTGTGGCGCTGAGCCACAATACAAAGCGCGGCGCCGCGCTCGGCGGCATCCTGAATGCGGAGCTGCTCAAGGCAAAAGGTTTTTTTGACAACCTGTAAACCGTATTGTATTGCAGAAATCACGCTCAGCAGCCGCGGAAGCGGTTGCCGAGCGTAAAAGTTGATTCCGTGGTATTTTATTCGTTTTGCTTGAAATGCCCCCGCTTTCATGATATAGTGCCGTATCGACGGTTCATATATGTTCTGCGATGACCGGTTGTAATGCCGGCGGGGGCAGAATGTTTCTACCAGTCTCCCGTATGACTGACTATGAACTGGTAGATTCCTCAGCAGCGGCGGAACTGTTTCCGCCGCAGAGGTGATGAGCCGCCGGTAAGCTGCAGGGAACATCGGAAAACTGCTGTTTTTCGAGATCCTTATCTTAAAACGGAGAGCTGTCACCTATGAAAGTCGCCATCTTCTTTGGTTCAAAATCAGACACAGACACAATGAAAAAGGCCGTTCCCATCCTGAAGGAATTCGGGGTGGAATACAAGGCGTTCATCCTTTCCGCGCACCGTAACGGCGCGCTGCTTGCAAAAACCGTGCGTCAGATAGAGCAGGAAGGCTATGAAGTGATCATAGCCGGTGCAGGACTGTCCGCGGCGCTGCCCGGCGTTATAGCCGCGCAGACGGTGCTGCCGGTGATCGGCGTGCCGCTTGAATGCGTGACCTCCGTTTCAAACGGACTTGCGGGTATGGACGCACTGCTTTCGGTGGTTCAGATGCCTCCCAAGGTGCCGGTTGCTACGGTGGGAATCGGTAATGCTATGAATGCCGCGTATCTGGCGGTGCAGATTCTTTCGGTGAAATATCCTGAGCTCAGGACCGCGCTTAAAGAATTCCGTGAGCGCATGGCTTCTGATACGACCGGCGCCGACGGCGTTGTGCTGGACTGAGCGGCGGAGATCTGCAGGCTATGAAAGAACTATACGAATCCGGCTGTATGGCGGCCGATGACAAGCTGCGCGACAAATGCGGCGTGGCCGGCGTGTATTTTAACCGGGGTAAGGCTCTGGCCGGCGCCGACGATTGTGCGGCGGACGGCACGGATGAGACTGCCGGAGCGAATGCCGCTACGATAGTCTATTACGCGCTGTATTCGCTTCAGCACCGCGGTCAGGAAAGCGCGGGAATCGCGGTGTCCGACGGTACCGATGTGAAGGTGCATAAGGATATGGGGCTGGTATCGGACGTGTTCACGGCCGAGAACCTTGCCGCGCTGCGCGGACATATTTCTATAGGCCATGTGCGCTATGCTACGGCGGGCGGCTGCACCATCGACAATGCGCAGCCCTTTGTGAACCGGTTTAAGCTTGGCAGCGTGGCGGTTGCCCATAACGGCCAGCTGGTGAACTACGAGCAGATCCGCGAGATGCTGGAGGAAACCGGCTCAACGTTTAATTCTACGAGCGATACCGAGGTAATCGTCAAGCTTATAGCAAAAAGCTACCGCAAGGGGCTTGAGCGTGCGCTTACCGACACTATCCAGATGATAAAAGGTTCCTTTGCGCTGTGCGTTATGACTGAGAACTGTCTTATCGGCGCGAGGGATCCGAACGGCATCCGCCCGCTCTGTCTGGGTAAGCTTGAGAACGGCTGGATGCTTGCCAGCGAAAGCTGCGCCATTGATGCGGTGAACGGCGAGTTCGTGCGTGACATTCATCCCGGCGAGATTGTGATTATCAATGATGACGGGGTTCTGTCGTTTGAATTCGGTGAAAAGACGTCCAAGCGTTCATGTATCTTTGAGTATGTGTATTTTGCGCGTCCTGATTCCATCATAGACCAGATTGCTGTTGAGGAGGCCCGGCTGCGTATGGGCGCCATGCTTGCCAAAGAAAGCCCGGTGCCGGCGGATGTGGTGGTGGGCGTACCCGACAGCGGGCTCGGCGCGGCGCTCGGGTATTCCCGGGAATCCGGCGTACCCTATGCCATGGGAATCGTGAAGAATAAGTATATAGGCCGTACGTTCATCGCGCCCACGCAGAAAGAGCGTGAGAACATGGTGTTTGTAAAGCTGAACGCCCTGAAGAGCGAGCTCAGCGGTAAGCGCGTGATCGTGATCGATGATTCCATTGTACGCGGCACCACGAGCCGCCGTCTGGTGCAGATCGTGCGCCGTGCAGGTGCGCGGGAAGTTCATTTCCGCGTGTCGAGCCCGCCTGTGAAATTCCCCTGCTATTTCGGCATAGATACTCCTAAGCGGGCGGAGCTGATTTCTTCCGCCCATGACGAGGAGGAGATCTGTAAGGAGATTGGCGCAGATTCGCTGGCGTTTTTGTCGGCGGACGGCATGTTTGAGGCGTGCAGGTCGTGCAATCCTGCGCAGTACGGTTTCTGCAAAGGTTGTTTTACCGGGGAATATCCGATTTCGGTTCCCGGCGAGCTGAACGGAATACGGACAAGATAGAAGGGGGAGAAAATGGTAGATTATAAAAAAGCCGGCGTTGACGTTGAAGAAGGTTACCGGGCAGTAGATAAATATAAGGCGCAGGCACGCCGGACGGCGATTCCGGGCCTGCTTACGGAGCTTGGCAGCTTTAACGGCATGTTCGAAGTGCCTGCCTGCAAGCATCCGGTGATGGTGAGCGGCACTGACGGCGTGGGTACTAAGCTGGATATTGCGTTCAAGCTTAAGAAATACGACACGGTCGGCATTGACTGCGTCGCCATGAGCGTGAACGATATTCTGTGCTCCGGCGTAAAGACGCTGTTCTTTTTAGACTATATTGCCTGCGGCGGACTTGACGCCGACGTGGCCGCTCAGCTGGTAAAAGGTGTGGCCGACGGCTGCGTTGACTGCGGTTGTGCATTGCTCGGCGGCGAAACGGCGGAAATGCCCGGATTCTATGATGAAGGTAAATATGATCTGGCCGGGTTCGGCGTAGGAGTAGGTGAGCGTGATGAGATGATCACCGGAAAGGAAATCCGGAAGGGTGATGTGCTTATCGGACTTTCATCAACCGGAGTACATTCCAACGGATTTTCGCTGGTCCGCTCCCTTGTATCTGATTTTAATGAGCCGTTTACGGTCGATGGCCGTGATACCGGAAAGACCATCGGAGAGGTTCTTTTAACGCCTACGCGCATCTATGTGCGGCCTGTCATGCATGTGCTTTCGCAGTACCGGCAGTCAGTGCACGGTATGGTGCATATAACCGGCGGCGGCTTTTATGAGAATCTGCCGCGCATGTATCCGCGCGTTGGTGACGGACAGAAGCAGCTGGTCAGCGTAATCAAAAAAGGCAGCTGGGATATTCCGCCGGTATTCGATGAGCTTATCCGCCGCGGCGCTGATCCTGATAAAGTGTTCAATACATTTAATATGGGAATCGGATTTGTGCTCGCCGTGGCTGCGGATGATGCGGACGCGGTGCTCCGTATGTTTAACGACAGCGCCGCTGACTTTCCGATGACAGGCCACCCGGAGGTACCTGCTTTAAAAGCCTACCGTATCGGCCGTGTGGACGAAGCTGCAGGTTCTCTTTCCGGCGATATGAAGGGTTCCCCTGAAGCAACGGTATTTGAGTCATGAATATAGCGGTGCTTGTTTCTGGCGGCGGCACTAACCTGCAGGCGCTCATTGATTATGAGCGGCAGGAACAGAACTGCCCGTACCATATTGCGGTAGTGATGAGTGACCGGAAGGCTGCGTATGCGCTGGAACGTGCGCGGAATGCGGGCATTCCGGTTGAGCTGGTCGGACCGTATGCCGTGCTCGGCAAGGAGCGGGCTCAGACGGCCGGAAAAGAAGAAAAGCGTGCCGCCGTGTCCGGCCGGGTATTGGAAGTATGCCGGTCGTATCATGCTGACGGCGTGGTGCTTGCCGGCTGGCTGACGGTGCTGGGCGGCGAGCTGCTGACTGCTTATACCGGCCGGATCATCAACCTGCATCCTGCGCTGCTGCCCGAATTCGGCGGCGAAGGTATGTGGGGACATCATGTACATGAGGCTGTGCTTGCCGCCGGCAGAAAAGAAAGCGGCTGTACGGTGCATCTGGTGGACGCCGGCTGCGATACCGGCAGGATTCTGGTGCAGCGGCGTGTGCCGGTACTTCCGGACGACACGCCTGACTCGCTGTATGCGCGCATCGCGCCCGAGGAGCATAAGGCCATTGTTGAGGGCGCCTGTATGCTCGCTGCGATGACGGAGCGTTCTGCAATCTGACTGAAGATCAGAGAACCTCGAAAAAATGTCTGCCGGTAAGGGCTGTTCAGAACAGCCCCTTGTGCCGGCCGGCTTTTAATAGTTTCCGATATATGTTCCTTTGGGGCGTGCGCGGATAACGACGCGCCTGTTCTGCGCCCTTCCTTCTGCCGTTGCGTTGCTCTGCTCCGGCTTTGTTCCTCCGAATCCCTGATAAGTGAATACGGATTTTGGTACGCCGTTCTTGATAAGCGCTTCTATTACAGCCTGCGCACGCTGCACTGACAGCAGCATCTCGCCCTCGGGCTTGCCTACGTCTGCGGTATGTCCTTCTACGAGGAACGTAAAGTCCGTCTGATCGAGCGCCTGCTTGAGCATGGTTGCTATGCTGGCAATGCGCTCCGTTTCCTCCGGCAGCAGCTGCGCCGAGTCCGCCACGAACTTAAGATTGAACCTCATGTGTATACCGTCAGGTGCGTCCTCACCCTGGAAGTCTTTGAATGCCGGCCATGGCGGGAAGTTGACGATGGTGTTGAGCGCCACATAGTATGCGTTGTCTTTGACCGGAATCTGTACTTTATAAACAAGCTGCTCTTTGTTCAGCAGAATGACTACTTTGCCGCTTTCAAACAGCCTGCGGTTTTCAGGCACGGAAAGAATGCGCAGTGCATCCTGCCGTGAAATGACGGGATCAGTACGGTTCTGCCCGTAAATTTTATTTGCGATGATACGCATAGGATCCGTACCGACACGGTCCTTGTATCTGGTTTCGTTGTCAGAATAGTCGTAGACGATGATGCTTTGCTTTTTGGCTTTGGCGCTGTCCATCATGTTGCGCTCATAGATGAGGTTCATGTCGCTGTCCCAGATTTTGGGGAAGAAGCACGGTTTGGCGGTGTCGGTGATGAATTCGCCCTGTACTTCCAGCGCGCCGCGTGCATCAATGATAATGCCCGTATACGGACGGGACGCCACGGTGTCTATGGGTTCTTTGGGCTCATAGGAATGGTTGTGGCGGATCATCTGAGTGGAAATGTCGAGCAGGTTTATGGAATGTGTCGTCTTTATGGTCAGGGTACCGTCCGGCATGATGGGCGGACTGCGCCTGCCCGAGTCTATGATTTCCGTGAGCTGCTCAAGCGTCACGGTTTCGTCAAGCACCATGTCGCCCAGAAGTCTTGCGGAATCCACCGGTATGGTGAGCAGCGGATCTTTTATGAGCTTAGGCAGCGATCTGGTTATTTTGTTCATTGCGGTGTTTTTACCTGACGGCAGGGATATACCTGCGGTTTCCGTGTCAAAAAGCACGGTGGACGCAAATGTATTGGTGGTCCAGTCGATGGTGCTTGATGAGGTGATGACGGAATCCGCTCCGGCGGTGATGCAGGCGAATGCGGTCAGAATTAAAAAGCATGCGATATATGTGCACGTACGTTTCATAGTTTTCTATTTCTGTTTATCGGCAGGTCGCGGGGATGAAATAAGGGGGAACGCGTAAAAACTTTTCAGGACTGACGTCAGGCACCGCCTACAAGCCCTCCGGCGCCTCCGGTTCTGTTTTGGCATCGGTAAAGACGGCGGCATCGTCTGCAGTTTCATCTGCGGCCTTGTCTGTTATTTCCTCCGCAACTTTATCTGCGGTTTCGTCCGCAACATCGCCCGCATCTTCTTCTGCAGTATCGTCAGTGACTTCGTCCATGGCTTCGCCCGCGGTTTCACCCGTGGTTTCACCCGTGGTTCTCATGAGTATGCTCAGCGCATCCAGCGCGGCGGTTCCCATGCCTGTCGGCACGCGTATCTGGTACGGCGCATCGGGCGGCGTTGCTCCGCGGATCAATGCTGCATTGAGCCTGCCCAGCAGATCTTCGTCAATGCGCAGCTCGCTGGCAAGCGCACGCAGAGAAACGGATGTGCGCACCGTTACATAGTCGAACGTTCCCGCCAGCTGCTGCAGCAGCTGCAGGCTGCCGTTGTCCATGTCTTCAAGCCGGGATGTGTTCACGCCGTACCAGCCGCCGTTGATAACGATGTCGGAGATTGCAAGCAGTTTAGGCACATACCGTATCGTGTGCACCGGGATCATGTTGTGCTCGGCAAGATACCAGAACGTTTTTTCCGGAGAAGCCTGCAGTGCCCGTGACATGGCGCCTGCGCCGCAGTTGTATGCACCGATGGCAAGCAGCCAGTCATTGAACATGCGGTAGTTGTCCTGCAGCTTTGCAAACGCGGCTTCCGTTTCTTTCCACGGATCCAGCCGTTCGTCCACCCAGTCATTGCGCACCAAAAACGGGTATGTGCTGTTCGGCATGAACTGCCACATGCCGAGTCCGTGACCGTCAGCCGAGCGGGCGGCGGGCCGGTAGCTTGATTCAAGCACAGGCAGGAATTCAAGGCATATGGGCAGACCGAGCTCCTTCAGCCGGCGCCTTATGTAGAGCCGGTACGGCTCTCCGTTGTCAAGAATACGGGTCAGGCTTTGTATGCCTTCTTCTGTCATATACTCGTCTCTGATTTTTTTTACCATGGGGTGCTCAACGCCGGGAAGGTCAAGCTCCCGGTAGATGCGCTGCTCCGTTTCCTGCGCTATGGCGGCAGATGACAGCAGGCATGCCAGCATGCAGCATACGAACCTCCGGAAAAGACTGTGCGGGCGTTTTCTGTCCCGGCCGTGCTCTGTGCAGCTCATATGTATTACAGCTTTTCGCCGAACCGTATGCCGGCCCATTCCCAACGGCCGTGGATTTCGGGATCTACAGGAAAATTAACTTTTCTGAAATACAGGTACCAGACTGAAATATACGGGCTCCATCCCCAGGTCCGCAAGTATGCTTCGTTAGGATTGGAAGTTTCGTCAAGTTTTGCGTTAAAGTGGATGGCATTGCCGCGCATAAAGCTGCGCATGGAGAATTCTTCCTGCGGGGCAGGGCTTGTACCTTCCTGGCTCCAGTTAATAGTAAAAAAGTTTACTTTTGATTTATAGCTGTCCAGCAGTCGGGCGTTATAGGAGGATATGGCTTTTTTGATGGCCTGCTCGAGCGAGCTCAGGCTTTCAAACGTCCAGTCCTTTGGTGATTTGCTGAAATCCACGAGCTGCCGTGCGCTTGCGTATGCATCGGGTATGCCGGTGATCTGTATGGTTGATGCATCCGGCTGCTCAAGGAACAGTGCGCATGCTTTTAATGCCTGCTCCCATTCACCTTCCTTTTCATATTCCTTTGCGAGCCGTATATAGAGCTCGGTAATGCTCACTTCATTTGAAAAACGGTTTATCAGGTCGTTAAAATAGCGTATCCGGTCCGAAGAATTGTTGCTGATACGGATAAGATTCTGCAGGCACAGAAAGTGAACGGACTGCTCTTTTACAAGAATATCGGGATAGTTCTGCAGTATGCGCTCAAAGTAATATGCAGCGATAACATCCGCATCCTGCTGCTGGTAGATATAGGCGGTCATAAAAAGCCAGTACGTATTGAATTCATCTTCCGGATGGCGCTCGACCCAGTCAGTAAGAAACAGAATGGCCTGATTATAGTCTTTTTCGGCTATGTAGTTGCCGGTGATAATGCTGATGATAGAAAAACGGCTTTCAGGGGCAATTCCCGTGTCCTGCAGCTGGTCAAGCAGCTGTTCCTCCGCCGACACCTGCTTCCAGAAAAACTTCCTGCACCCTGCTAAAAATATAAGGGATAAGAAAATGACTGATACAAATGCACGTTTTTTTAATTGCATAATTTTACTTTAACATAGAGGTTTGTTATTGGCAAGACAGCTTTCATAGTGTATTCTAATATAGGTTATCTTTAAAAACAGTTGTCTCGCAGGGACGATGCACTTAGTGTTGTACTCACGGTGTACATTGCGTCCGTTTTCCGCTGTTTTTTTACGGTAGCTGATAGTGTACTGTATATATGAAAAAATATTCAAATTTTGTTTTAAATGTTGTGCTTGCGTTCGGACTTGTGCTGGTTCTGTGCGGCCTTGTCCTGCTTGCTATTTTCTCGGTTACACCGCAGCGTCATGGCTTTTTGATGTGGCCTACGCTTATGCTTGTGGCCGGTATCTTTTTGATCTATGTATCGCTGGCAATCACACGATTCGCGCACCAGCTGTTCATGGGACTGAACTTCTGTTTTGCCGGAATCCTGCTGCTGGTATTCCAGCGGGGCAATCTTGTTTTTTCCATCCATCAGGTGTGGCCGCTGTGTGCGGTGTTCTGTGGTTGTACGCTGGTTTTGTCCGGTTATTTCCGCTATCATTATTTCCGTACGGTGTATCTGTTCCCTGCCGCGCTGCTCACAGCGATGGGACTGTTTTTCAGCCTGTTTTCTTTCCATATAATACGCATGCCGCTGCATGATTTTGTAGCTATGTCATGGCCGGTGGTGCTCATCGTGTTCGGTGCAATTCTGGTAGGATTGTTTCTGTATCAGCAGAAAGCTGCTTTTCCGTATATGACGGATGATTCCGTTGATGATGAAGAATGTATTGATGACATTCTGGAAGAGGAGCACGGGGATAATAAGTGAGATGCCTGAGGAATCCTGCTGCATATATCACCTGTGTGGCAGTGGCTGTGCTCTTGTGCATGTTCCCTGCCTCTGCAAAGGGTTCCAAAGAGCCTGCGCCTGTTGTTGAACCTTCTCAGCCTGAAGAGCCTGTCATAATAAAGGTTGTCGAAAAGACTCAGACATCTTTTTTTTATGGCATTAATGAAAGCGTGCTTGCCGATGTGTACACCGGTTCTCCGGAATCGTTGAATCGTGCCGCGGCCAGTATGCGCAAAGCCTCCGTTGATTATTCTGATCCTGAAAAAGTTCTGCTGTATGTCGCCGCTGAAATTATGAAGATCGCATGGCCCACGGAAACTGTTTCGTGGGAAGTGCCGCTTCCGCCTTCCGACAATGCGTATGTGGGCGCGGTGTCGTCCGCCAGAAAAGGCATCTATGATTCCAGTACCGGCAATTCTGACTTTCTGACGCTGACGCTGCCGTCTCTTGTGCTGCTGCTTAATCTGAGCCGGGATGATTATTATGCGGAGGCGGAGCAGTCGCTTTCGCTGGCAATGACCATGCGCCCGGATTCAGTGCTTGCTGCTTATCTTGCCGGAACGCTGTACCGACGTATGGGGCAGCCGCAGAAGGCGTTTGAATGCTATAAGGTTGCCGCTGAGTCCGCTCCCGGCTGTATGCAGGCTTCATATGCGCTGGCAGAATGCCTGCGCGATAAGGGGGAGTACGGACGTGCGTTCAGTCTGGTGGAGCCGTTTACGGCAAAATATCCCGGCAATATAAGCCTGCTCAAGCTGTGCGCCGAAACGAGCTTTGCCATGGGCAATTTTTCGGTGGCGGAGCTGTATGTGGCGAGGGTGCTGCAGCAGAATCCGTCGGATTCCGGATATGTTTTGTTCCGTGCAAGGATTCTGGTGGAGGAAGGGGAGTTTATAAAGGCCGCTTCTTTGCTTGATGTGTATGCCAGAACAGATTCTGAGTCCAAGGGCTACCTGCTGCTGCGTGCGCGCATACAGCGGGACTGGAACAAGAACCTGCGGGGCGCGGTGGAAACAATGTCTCAGGCTGTGTCGAAATATGCTGATGACGAGAATGTCATTCTGTTCGCCGCAGAGCTTGCTTCTGCATCCGGTGAAAAAATAGAAGGCAAGTCCGCCGGAGAGCTGGCTGCGCTGGTTCTTGAAAAGAATCCTGACTCTGAAAAGGCACGGATGATTACGGTTGCCGATCTGGTGAACAATAAAAAGTGGAACGAAGCTTACGCGGTGAACTCAAAGCTCATGCGCGCTGCCGGAGCCTCTGCTGAAAGCCGGTATACGCAGATTAAGATCTGTCTGGCGCTGGGCCGAACCGATGAGGCGTGGAATCTGGCGGCGGAGCAGTATGAAAAGTCTCCGTCAGATGAGCAGGCCGTTCAGGCGTATCTGGAAGTGCTGTTTGCTACGGGACGCCTGGCTGAATCGCAGGATCTTATCAACCGCCTGCTGCCTTCTGCCAATTCGCGCATGAAAAGCTTTTTATACTATAGAAAAAGCTATCTGTCAAAAAACGAACAGACTGTCCTTGCTGACCTGCGCTCAAGCCTGATCGCAAACCCGCGCAACAGCGATGCATTGTACCGGCTGTATACTATTTATTTTGAAAAAAAAGACTACCGCAAGGCGCAGTATTATCTTAAGCAGGTTGTCGCGCTCAATCCCAACAATGAAGAATATCTGAGAAAAAACGCCGAGCTTGAAAAGCTGCTGTAGCCTCCCGTATGCAGCAGCTGGGAAGCGTACTGTTTTCTGGCTAGAAAGTCATCTGCTTTCAAGCTTGAAAGTTGTCACATTTCAAGCTTGAAAGTCGTCGCATTTCAAGCTTGAAAGTCGTCACATTTCAAGCTTGAAAGTTGCCACATTTCAAGCTTGAAAGTTACCACATTTCAAGCTTGAAAGTTACCTGCTTTTAAGCTTGAAAGCTGCAGACTTGCCGGCTGCCATAAAGTGACTTATACTATTGTATATGGCAGA
>CACZQF010000028.1 GCA_902783245.1 uncultured Spirochaetaceae bacterium
CACATTCAAGGTCTGCACTTGCAGTGCCGGGGCAGTTACCCCCGACGGTTTATATAATCTGATAGTACCGTTTGTAACGGTCAGAGATTTAAAATTACAGGATTCTATCAAAAACGTTCCGTCAGACGTTATGTCGGCAGAAGCGGCATTTGCCCCGCAGCCTTTAATATGAGCCCTCGTTGCCCTGGTGCTGCCTGCTCCCGTTGCAGGACATTGTATAGTAAGCGTATAACCCGAACCACCGAGCGCAAGTCCTTCCACAGAATTATTGACAGGAATTACCGCCGTCTGTCCGCTGGTACTTCCCGGATAGCTGTCAAAAAAATAGTTCCCGCTCCCGTCCTTCCAGTTGAGCGGCTCCGTCCATTCGGAATTAACCGTACCGGCCCAATTATATGTATTACCGCTGCCATGCACGGCAGTGGAGCTGCTGATGTAGGTACCGCCCGATACCGTACCGGTGATTGTACCGATAACCGTGCCGCTGTTTGTCAGCCCGTTGTTAAACGTGGCAGAACCGACATTTTTAACAGTTCCGCTGTTTGAAAAACTTCCGGTAACCGTCATCGTACCACTGTTCGTGATGGTACCGGTACCGCTGTTGGAGCCGCCGTTCGGCAGCGACAATGTGCCGCCGCTTGCAATAGTGATCGTACCGGTATTAACCAGCCCGCTGCCTTCTTTTACTGTCAGGCTGCCGTTCTCGGCTACAATGATTGTACCGGTATTCGTAAAACCGGAGGTCATAGTAACAGTACCATAGTTAACAATCGTACCGTTATTAGTCCAGCCGTTTACAAATCCTACCGATGAAGATCCTGATGCAATGATTATCACATCAGTACTTGCAACAGTTCCATTTGTAATTGGAATAGTACCGGAAGTATCATAATCCGTACCGGCAGTAACAGCAGCGGCAATCGCCGCATAATCGGTTTCGGATCCGGTATACGGCCACAGCGATGAGCTGGTATCTCCTGCCACCGTAGTCCACACATACGTTGTGCCCCACGCCCCGCTGCCCGCGCACAGCAGCGCCACGCATAAACCAAGCGTACGCAAAAGCCGTCTCATGCGCATTTCCACCCGAACGTTCCTTTTCCGCCGGCAGCAAACCGCACGGCAGAGCCGTCCGCAGACGGACAGCCGCACGCCCGTGACTTCTCAGAGACCTGAATATCGATTGGCAGGAACCGATTTTCCATACGGCAATTATACCACAGCCTATTCGGATTTACTACGCCAGCTGCCCATCCCTTGCGGAACGGAACTGCACCGGTATCTGAGCAGAGCCGGCGGCAAGATTCCCATACCCCGCTGTAAAGCGGCAGGGGCATTTTCTATGTCCGAAGTTTTTCGAGTTTTTTTTACAGAAAAAGTTAACGCACGGGTGCTTTAATACTACAGTACAATGGCGCGATTTTGCCTTCGACAACACCGAAGGAAGCGCGAAGCTTAGGAGCTGAGAGGAATACGTATGAAAGCATGTATCGGCTGGGTAATGTACATCTGCTGCTGTATTGTAGCAGGCGGAATAATCGGCACGGGAATACAGGTGGTAAGGGATAAAGAATGCCGCGACATTTTGTTTGAGGATATTCTGGGTATGACCGATACACATGAACTTGCTGTCGTTCCCGCAAAAGCGGCCGCCCCGGCCGCTGAGCCCGCGCCCCAACCTGCCGCACAACCTGCCGTTCCGGCTCCCGCCGCCGCGAAGTCCGCGGTGACTGCTGCCGTGACCGGCGCGAAATCTGCAGTGACCGCCGCCGTTACTACCGCAAAATCCGCGGCAACCCAAGCTGCGCTCACCGCCGTAAAGCCTGCGGCGGCGTCCGTTGCCACGCCCGCCCCTTCCGCCGTACCGTCGTTCTGCCCGATTCAGAAAGTCGAAGTAACAATTAACGGCGAAAGAAAAAACTGTACCTTCCACTATGACAAGAAGCTGGAACAATTCACGCTCGACCTCTGGCATGACCATTTTGCGCCCATCCACAAAAAAAATATCCCGATTTACTGCGGCTATGTCTATGACGAAAATCCCACGACTATTGCCATGACATACAAGTATGCGCATGATTATGCCTATGTCATTGCCATACAGAATATTGCCAACAAACAATATGCCCATGCCGAGTATGTAAAACAGCATCTGAGCCGTGATGACAAGGCGGTTGTTGAAGTTCTGCTGCACGAGCTTGCGCATATAGCGGTTTTTATGTACCGCGGCGACAATAAACTGCAGTGCGACGGCCATGATGATCCGGTGTTCAGAAGCTATGTTGCTTATTTTGCCGCCCTCGGCTACGACATTGAAAGCAATGCACGCGGCGGCCACTCTGCCATAATACAGTGACTGAGCGGAGCAGTTGTGATTACTTTATATCCGGTTGATGCCATTCTGATAAATATTGATAAGTTTGCTAATTCTTCGAGATGCCCTATACCCCTTCATATGTTTACCCAGTAAAACCTGCTGACAAAAATGAAAAAAACACTACCCTCTATTAAAACATAGTGCAGTTGTAACAGACATCAAATTTATAGGAGATTAAAAATGGCACATCAGTTTACAAAAGAAGAAATCCGTTCGTGCATTAAGATTCGTAATGGAGAAAATGCGGGAAGCTGAGTACTTCTTCTGGCAAAAGACGGACATACGTATGATATGAGCGATGCCTTTGAAGACTTTGGAAAAATAGGAATCGGTGCATTTGCTACAAAAGAATGTGCGCTCCGCTATTACCTTGATAATAAGCTTTACGAAAAAGTCTATCATGAATATCAGCTTGAAGCACAGCGGCTTCAATTTGAGGGCTGTTATGATGATGCAACGCCACTTGAAAACTATCGTAGCGCTATGAGCGATTGTGAAGATTACAGTGTATTTTACATTGAGCTTGTTCCGGCAGCGACCGCTGAAGCAAAGGCGGATGATGCTGACATAGTTGCCTCAAGCGGTATAGATTTTTCTCAAACTGAGGAATATGATTTTATGAGCTGGGAAGGGAACCTGTCGCTCTAAGTAATAATGCGGTGGTCATATCCGCCGCTTTTTTTAGGGAATCTTTACTTTTTTTGCCATAGCATTTCATCTTTTTTTACTGCTGTATCCATAAATAGTAATAACGTGCATATGCACGGATATCACTTTTATGGAGGCATGTATATGTCACAATCCTTATCTTATGTTTTGCAGGAAAACCTGCTCACGAGTGACCCGGACGATTACACCGCCCGTCCCGCCAACGCCAAAAGCTACTCACAGGACGCAATCATCGATCTTGTGGCGGCTGAAAGCACGACTGTTTCTAAAACCGATCTGCTCGCCGTACTCAACAGCTACACGGAACACATCAAAAGCATCGTTGCTTCCGGCTGCATGGTGAATACACCGCTCTTTACAACCTCGTTCAGCATTTCCGGCGTGTTCAAAGGCGCTGACGACAGCTTTGACTCTGCCCGCCACGCACTGCGCCTGAACATACAGCCCGGAAGTGCGCTGCGCGAAGCCGTTACGTCCGTCACGCTTGAAAAGGCGCGCGGCACGGAGACAACGCCGTGGATTCAGAGCGTACAGGACAGGCTTTCCGATGACGCTGCCGCGAATTTTGAAATCACCGCAGGCAGCATGATACAGCTTAAAGGCGCCCGCTTAAAATATGACGATACGGATTCTGAGCAGGGCGTGTTCCTTATCGGCACAAAAACCAGCGAAGCCGTGCGCATGGGCAAGGCCGTCTTAAACAAGCCTGCCATGGTTATCGTACAGGTTCCCGCCGATTTATCCGCCGGAGAGTACGAGCTTGAAGTACGGACAAAGGTGGACGGTAAACATATATATAAAACTGTCAAAAAAGGCAGATTCCAGAGAACTATCTATGTAATTGCCTGAACCAAGCCTAAAAAAATGTACGGAAATCTGTCCGCCGCCTGCGCGGGTATTTCTTCCGTGCCTGTGCGGGTACTTCTTCCCTGCCTGCACGGGTACTTCTTCCCTGCCTGTGCGGGTATTTCTTCCGTGCCTGCACGGGTACTTCTTCCCTGCCTGTGCGGGTATTTCTTCCCTGCCTGTGCGGGTACTTCTTCCCTGCCTGCACGGGTACTTCTTCCCGCCGAAAGCCGCTGAGCCGGGGGCTGCTGTCGGCGGGGAAGAAGTGATTTCGGCGGCGCAGGAAGGAGCGCAAAAACGGGCGGCGTGGACACGGTACCGCTGAAAATGGTACAATTATAGGCAAGAGAGGAGCCTATATGGCAAAAAAAACATATTCTTTTAATATTTTATATCTCATCGGCATGGCGCTGGTGATCATCGGTTTTCTTATGCCCGTACTGAAGTTCGGGCCTTTTTCGGGCAACGGTTTTTCTGTCATGCATCATTCAAAGACGCTCGGCAAGCTCGGCGCATTTTTGATCATTGCGGGCGGCATAGCCGGACTTCTGACCTGCTTTGTGCAGCAGCTGTCCGCTTTCAGCCTGATTGCCGTCATTGCAAGCATTGCCGGCGGCGTGCTTGTCATTATGTCCGTAGGCAATGCCGATATCGTTAAGTTTCTGGTTAAATTCGCAGGAACCGGTTTCTATCTGATCATTGCGGGGTGGATTGTTTCACTGCTCGGCATATTCGTAATTAAAAAATAAGGACAGTACGTTCAGCTGTCCGTCCTTATATCAGCGGGCAGCCGGGCCGAAAATAAGAATATGAAAAAAATAATTGCATATATTACAATCGTGACCTGTCTGGTCTCTGCGCTTTCTGCGCAGCTTATGGACAAAAACCAGTACACTAATTCGCTCTGGACCGGATTCGGTAATTTTAATCCGCGTACGGATCCTGCGGATGCCGCTCCGAACGCACGCGACTTTCATACCGACCATGCGGAATGGAAAGGCTTTTCCGATGTGTTCCAGGCACGTATGTCCGCCGGAACCATGACCATTGACGCCATGCTCCAGTGGAACGCCAACACGTATTATGATTCGGACGATAACCTGGATCATGTGGCCTTTGAGTATCAGGACAGTGAAGTGAACTTTATTCTCAAGGCCGTTAAAAACCTTGACTTCGGCATGGGTACCAGACTGAACTGGCTGGTCGGTCCCGCGCCCTCAAACGGCGGCTATCTGTGGCAGGTGCGCTATCACGTCATGCAGGGCGGACTGCAGTACGGACTGCCCGGTGCCGCGGCGGTTACGGGCGCTGCCTACTACGCGAATTATATCAACAATAATTATAAGCTTAAGACAAATACGGTATCCACCGAAGCCGTCGCCCTGAACGTAAACTACGAGGATCTGTTTCAGGTTATGGGCGCCGTGCCGAACGGCAGCTCCACCGATGACTTTGTAGTGAACGGCGGCCTGCGCGTCATGCCTACTGAATCCATTCTGATCGCGGCGGCATTCAACAGGATTCTGCTTGATGACGGCAACCTGTACGCCGGCCTGTCCTGCACTGTAATAGACAATATTCAGATTGACGGCTGGTTTGCCATGAACAATCTTGGCGGTAAATCGGACAACGGACTGATCGGAACCGGCGGCGCGCTCGGCATGAATCTGGGTGAATTTACTCTGCGCCCGGAAATCGGCGTAACGTTCTATGAAAGCAGCCATTATACCACCGCAGGATATACAGGCCTGCAGTTCATCTACGACCTGACGGAAGAGCTTTCCTTTAACCTGTGGTCATCCGTGGCGCTCGGCTCCAAGGACAAGCGCTGGGACAGCAGCCGTAAAGGCGGCACCATCATTGATATCCGCCCCGATCTGACGTACTTCTTTAAGACGAACGATGAGTTCGCCGTTTCATTTGAGTATCAGCGGATCACTTCATTCCTGGATAAAACATACAATAACTGGTCCATGGGATTCTTCTGGACGCATATCTTCTAAGCTGAGTGTCGTCTATACACGAAAATCAGCTTCTGCGTAATAGGTTTTAGTATAGAAAGCCAAATTGCCGCTGACAGCTACGGATCCGGGGGCTTGCGTCGCAAAACATCTGCAACCCCTAAGGGGTGAAGCCGTTTTGCGGCGCAGACCCCGGCGGAAGCAGCTGTCAGCGGCAAAAATTGATTTCCGTACCGTCCTCGCGCCGTACGGTTCCACGCTGACGCTCTACAGGTCGGCCACCGCCAGATAAAGCGAAAAGAAGATAAAGATATTCGCCAGCAGGTTGAACAGGTGGAACACAGGATTCGTCCACTTTATGTTTTTCATGGCATGGAACAGCTCACCGATGATATAGGTCACAAATGCGGTGACCAGCAGCTTAAAGCAGATAACCGGATAGCCGTCCAAAAGCATGACCAGCTGAACGATAAGCGCGCCGAACATGAGCGCGCAGATTATTTTGAGCGCCCGTACACGCAGCCGCTCGCTGAACGTAGTCCATGCAATCACGGCGCACAGACACAGGGCCCAGTCTATGCCGAACAGCGTCCAGCCTTCTTTGCCCCGGATAAAGGTAAGCGCACATAATGACAGCACGCTCGTGTAGCATGTAAAGCCCATGCTGTAGGCCAGCTTACGGAACACGTATTTTGCAATATACGGCTTGAGCGCATGCGCCAGCGTAGACATAAGATACGTCAGGAACAGGAATGCGCCGACAAGCGCAAAGCCGGTCACGGTACGTCCGAAAATGTAGGAAGGTGCGCACATCACTGCACGCAGCACGAACAGTACGATCGCCGCGATGGATAGTCCGGCGCCGATGCCGAGCGTTATGGAATTAAACAGCTCCTCTCCGAAGGAATAGTTGCGGATTACGTGCTCTTTGACCGCACGGGCAACAAGCTGCTCTTCCCGTTTCTGGCGGCGCTCCGCCTTGCGTTTTGCTCTTTCGGACTTATACAGCGCATCGGCGGCATATTTTGCCCGCAGACGCTCAGGATCCGCCGCATACTGTATGGTTACCTGTTGGATTTCCTGAATTGCGCGCTCCTGAATCGCCTTTATACGGGATTCACGTTTGGCCTTTATTGAGCGGAGCGTTGATTTTCTGTTGGCGTTATACGCGGCAATATCTTCGCGGGTCATATCTGCTTCTCCCTTATAGTATGCTGTTGCAGCGGCTGCAATTACGGCTGCAGCTGCTGCCGGTAGATTTCATATAAAAACACACCGGCGGCCACGGACACATTCAGGCTGTCGATTTTTCCGCAGGTCGGAATTGATACAATGGTGTCGCATTCTGATTCCAAAAGCCGTGAGATGCCGGTACCCTCGCTGCCCATGACGATCACCTTATTGGACTGGAACTGCACTTCCTGTACGGAAGTACCGCCTGCATCGGCACCATATACCCAAAATCCGGCAGCCTTAAGCAGCTGCACGGCGCGCACCAGATTTTTGACTACGCATACGGGTACCCATGCGTTCGCGCCTGCGCTTGAACGGGCAATCACATCGTTGCCCGCCACATCGCTTACTCCCCTGCGCTCTGGCAGAATCACAAGCGACGCTCCGAACTGATCGCAGCTGCGGATAATAGCACCCACATTATGCGGATCCGTCACGGAATCAAGCACTACGACGGTATGAGACCGCTCGGTAAGGCGGCTGTTTTCAAGCCAGGATTCAAGCGTAAAACCGCGCACCGGGCCGGTTCCGGCATGCAAAGCATCCGGTTCATCAGGCGCAGCACCGGCTGTTGCACCGGGCGCTGCAGCACCGCCATCCATGCACAGCACAAGTCCGCGGTGATCGCGGGCTGTTTCGGGCAGCTGGCGCACCAGCGTGTCCAGCTCCTTTCCGTCGGCGGGCGAGCAGCCTATTCCCAGACGGCGCGCTTCCGCTATGATCTTTTTAATGCGCGGACCGGGCTTGGCATAGTGCAGATGCATTGCCGCTGCAAGCGCGGGCTGAGACTGCGCCAGGCGCACCCGCTCTTCAATGGCATGGAATCCGGTATAGATTATTCCCATTTGCAAAGCCTAGCGGCCGCAGCACTGCTTGTATTTTTTACCGCTGCCGCAGGGGCACGGGTCGTTACGGCCGATCTTTTTGCCTTCGCGGCGCACCGTGGTGGTTTTAAGCTGACCTACGGAATACAGCCATTCGCCGTTTATTTTCTTAAAATAACCGGTCTCATGGTGTACATCGCGGATCTGCTTTCTCGTATAGGTGGCTTCGAATTCTACGATGCCTTCTTCATCATTTTCGGTGCCTTTTTCAGTGCGCAGGATCTGCAGGCCGTGCCACGTGGAGGTTTTGCTCCAGTCCTCCGTAGCCTTGCGGTCAATTTCCGCAATATTGTCGGCATGCTCACATGTATTGATAATAAAGTCGATTTCCTGCTTTACATATGCGGTATACCGTGCACGCATCAGGGCTTCCGCAGTGGGAGCCTTTACACTTCCTTTAATAATCGGTTCACAACAATCTTTGTACGCTTTGCCCGAACCGCACGGGCATGTATCAACAGCTGTTTTACTCATGTGGTACAGTATACCAAATAGCAGGCCACGGGGCAATAAAAGACCCGTAAAATTTGAGGTACCCCTGTAAGGCTGCTACTCTTTCCAGAATGACGTGGTGAACATGATGATCATGGTATACAGCTCAAGGCGTCCCGCAAGCATGGCGAATCCGTACCACCACTTTATAAAATCTGGCAGAAAACCGTAGTTGAATGAAGGACCGAGCTGACCGAACGCGGGGCCTACGTTGCCTACCATGCTCAGCGCACCGGTAAAGGCCGACAGGATATCAAGACCGCCGCAGGTTCCTACAAATGTGGTTACAAAGATAAAGCACAGGTACACCATCACAAAGGCCGCCACGGTAAACACCACGTCCTTGCGCCCTGCCCTACCGTTGAGCCGGATGCTGAACACGCCGTGCGGATGCAGCGTACGGCGGACTTCATTAGAAACCTGCTTGCCCAGAATAACCCAGCGGATAATCTTGATGCCGCCGGCCGTACTTCCCGAGCAGCCGCCCAGGAAAAACAGCGTGAACATGACGAACTGCGCTACAGGCGGCCACGTTGTATAATCCGAAGTGCCGAAGCCGGTGGTGCTGATGATCGACGCAACCTGAAAGGAGGCATACCGCACGGCCTGAACGCCGTACATACCCCATATGGAAACAGAGACGATGACAATAGAAACCACCACCACGGCGATAAAGCATCTGAGCTCTGAATTGTTCCAGATATCTTCGAACTTGCGCGTAAAGGCATAGAAATAGATGTTGAAGTTGACGGCGGCAATAAGCATGAACACGGTGCAGACGGCATCGATGAGCCCCGACTGATAGGCGGCGATGCTGCTGTTTCTGGTACTGAACCCGCCGGTTCCGAGCGTGGCGAACGCATGGCTCAGCGCGTCAATGACGTCCATACCAGCCGCATACAGCACTACGAACTGCACGGCTGTAAACGCAAGGTAGATAAGCCAGAGTACTTTTGCCGTATTGGTTATTTTGGGCGTGATTTTTCCTTTTTCAGGTCCGGTGGTCTCCGCCTTGATAAGCTGGAAACCGCCTACGCCGAGCAGCGGAAACAGCGCCACAGTAAGCGCTACGATTCCCATGCCGCCGAGCCAGTGCATCTGGCACCGCCACAGGTTTATGCTCCGCGGTAAAGACTCCATATCGGAAAGGATGGTAGCTCCGGTGGTAGTGAATCCGCTGATGCTTTCGAACACCGCGTCAGCCGCATGGGGGATAAAGCCGCCCGTATACAGCGGCACCGCACCGAACACGCTCGCAGAAGTCCATGCCAGTGCCACGAACAGGAACGAACCTCTGATAGAAAACTTTACCGGTACGTGGCGGAACAGCACAAGCACAAGCAGCGCAACTATCATGGATCCTACGGCTGAAGCGGCAAATGCCGAGGCCGCTCCCTGCTCACCATAGTATAACGCCACTCCGAGCGGAAGCAGCATGGAAACGCCGATGATTCCAAGCAGTATGCAGATCAGGCGTAAATATCCGAGCAGTTTCATCAGTCTTTTCCGTTAAAATATCTGAGCACCTGCTGCGTTTTATCAGCCTGAGTCACCAGAATTGCTTTATCACCGACAGAAAGCTGCGTAACGCCCACAGGAATCTGATATCCTATGCTGCTCTGCTTCTGCATAAGCATGATCAGGAACTGGCCGGGACGCGCTATATCTTTGAGCATCTTGCCGATAAGCGGTGAATTCGGCTGCAGTACGCACTCAACGACCTCAATCTCGCCGGTGGCCACCGTATGTATGCCCGTAACACCGCTGCCGTGCAGGTGGCTCATAATGCTGTCTACCACTACGTCGCGTACCGGAACCGGAACGTCAACGCCGATCTTGCGCGCAATGGTGGCATAGGCGGAGCTTGCCACAAGGCTCACCGTTTTTCTGACGCCCAGGGACTCCAGATATGCGGCAGCCACCAGATTAAGCTCATAGTTGCTGGTGGCACAGATCACCAGATCGCAGGTATTGATCTTTTCTTCTTCGATAAAGCCTTCATCACTGATATCAGCGCAGAACACGTTGGCATCGGGGAACCGGCCGCTGGCCTCATTAGTCAGCGCCTGATCCGTATCAACGATGACCAGCTGCTGCTGCATCTTATGCAACAGCAGACGGGAAACCAGCGAGCTTTTTTTATGAGTGGAAAGGCTTTCTGCCACAATGGAACCGACGCGCCCCACGCCTACAAGCGCGATACGCTTTAATGTCTGGATATGCGATCCGCACAGGTTGAACAGTTCCTCAAGATACTGATCTTTGGTGAGCAGGCCTATGCTGTCACCCGGATGCAGCAGGGTGGAGCCGCTCGGCAGCGATGTTTTGCCGTCGGATTCTACATAGGCGATAAGGAACGGCTTGTCCGTAAGATTGCGTACGCTCTCCAGATGCCGTCCCGCAAGCGCGCTGTCTTCGCCTATGGTGATACGGGACAGTTCGTATGCACCGTCAAAAGAGAGTACATCATTGACTGCACCGTTTTTTACGGCCTCCACGATATTTCTGGCGGCCTCCACATCGGGGTGGATCATGTAGTCAATACCGTACAACGGACGGTGCGAGCCAGAGAAGGCTTCCGCGTGGCTTTTTTTTACGGCAGATGTATTGTTGTAATACGCATAGTTGCGCACGCGGGCAATTTTCAGGATGTCGGGATACACAGCATCGGCAAGCGAGCAGGTGATCATGTTTACCTCATCGCTTTCCGTAACGCACACCAGTGCGTCAGCCTTTGCAATCCCGGCATCTTCCAAAGTCTGGATGTTATTTCCGTCAGCCTGCACTACCGCGCAGTCAAGCCGGTTGCTGGCATGTCGCACGGTAGATTCATCATTATCGATCAGGATTACATCGTTTTTTTCATTAATTAGTCGCTTTGCAAGCTGCACTCCGGTGAACCCTGCACCGACAATGACTATTTTCAAAACTGATTCCTCTGATTCGTACAGAAGGTTTCATACCCCGACGCTCTGCATCGAGGTATGTTGATTATTTTCCGCCGATAACTGTAATGCGGCCGTCAGTGGTCGGAGTTACAGGCTGCGGAACAGTCTTCAGGTATTCAATAAACATATCGTTTACGAGCATACGGGTATTGAAGGTGTCCGTGCACTTCTTGAGCGCCACGTAGCCGTCGCCGCCGCCCGCCATGTAGTCGTTGGTCGCCATGCGATATGTCTTTTTCACATCGATCGGTTTGCCGCCGATGGTGATGTCAGAGATGCTTCCGTTGCGGCCGTCAGCATCGTAGGTCAGCGTGTATTTGACTTCCTTTGAAACCTGCGGGAATCCGCCGGCACCCTGATTCAGCGTGGGGATGAACTCAAACAGTTCTTTTACCACAGAACCGGGCAGTGTCAGAACGTATACATAGTTCTCGAACGGAAGCATGGTGATAACCTGCTCTTTGGTTACATCGCCCTTGGGCAGGCTGGTGCGGATGTTGCCGCCGTTGTGCATAGCAAAATCAACTTTAATACCGGTCATCTGCTCTACATAGCCGACCGTTGCATCACACAGCAGGTCGCCGCTGGCCATTTCCTGATAGCGGGGGCGCTTTGAACCGAATTCGAATTCAGCGGTGGTCTTGAGCACTACTTTCTTCAGCTCAGCTTCCGCAGCATCAAGATACGGCTTGAGCAGTGCGGTCATCTCAGCATCCGGCGGGAATGCTTTGTCGGTGATTTCCACAGACTTCCAGCTGTCAAGCTTTGCACCCGCTTTCTTAGATACGGTGAGCTCGGCTTTGCCTACACATTTACCCCATTCGTTTGAAGAAACGATCGGAGTTCCGTTCTCTACTAACGGAGTGTCCATCTTTGTATGTGAATGACCGTCGATGATCAGATCGATACCGCTTACCTGTTTTGCAATATCGGAAGTGGTAGTCTGGTCAGCCGTTTCCTTTACATTGCCCACATGGCTCAGCATAATAACTACGTCAACTTTTTCTTTGTTGCGCAGAACGTTGACCATTTCTTTTGCGGTCTCAATTTCATCCGTAAATGTCAGGCTCTTGTCGGGGCTGGCGATCACGAGCGTACGCAGTGTGGTCAGACCGAAAATACCGACTTTATAGCCCTTGTATTTTTTGATGATATACGGCTTACCGAGGTATCCGCTGCCTGTCTTGATGTTCGCAGCCAGCCAGGGGAACTCAGCTTTTTTCATCTGAGCCTGCAGCTTGTCAAGTTTGGAATCGAATTCATGGTTGCCGAATGCAATAGCCTCATAGCCCATGGCATTGTAAGCAACGATATCGGGCTCAGCGCTGAACATGTTGGATACAGCCATACCGGTATTGAGGTCGCCCGCATCAAGCAGCAGAACATCCGCGCCCTCGGCTTCCGCCTCGGCACGAGCCTGTTTGATGAAGGTTGCGCGCTCCGCAAGACCTCCGTGGCCTACACCCTCTTTGTCTTTGCGGGTGATTACAGATCCGTGATGATCGTTCGTATGCAGGATAACAAGCTTATGCTCTTTTTCAGCACTGCCGCCAATAGAAGCACAGCCTGCCAGTAAGGAAGCAGCTGCAAATGCAGCTACCAGCAGCTTACCAAGATGTTTTTTCATGTATGTTCCTCCAAACATTTAAAGCCCCCGCACTGCCTTACGGGGATACTTTTACTAATATTATACATTACACCATGATAACGGCCTGCTGTCAAGAAAACGCAGATAAATCGCAGGGAAATCGATTGTGATACGCAAAAAAACATTGTAAAAGAGATACCCCGGATTGCTCCGGGGTATCAGGGAGGAAAATCTATGAAACGCAGGCGGCAGCCTACTTAATCACCTTAAGCGCCTTATGGTCGATGGTCAGCGCAACCACCACAAGGAATATTATGCCTTTTACCAGCTGCTGCGTTGCCGACACGGGGAATACCATGGGAAGGCTCTTTTCAAGCACGCAGTAGGTAAGCGTTCCAATAATAATGTTGCTGAATTTGGCGCGCGCGCCGCCCGAAATGGGCATGCCGCCCAGAACCAGCGCTATCAGTATCTGCGTTTCCAGCTGGCGGCCGGCAGTTCCTGTAATGGAGCCAACGCGGATAACGTTGATAAACGCCGCAAATCCGGTGATGGCACCCGCGGCCACATATACCAGGAACTTGGTAAGATCCGGACGGCAGCCGGAAAAGCGCGCCGCGGTTTCGCCCGCACCGATTGCACGCAGGTCATAGCCGAGCCTTGTGAACCGATAGATACCGAACGCCACGCCGAGCACGAGCAGCATGAGCACGAACTTAAACCAGGTCTGGTCAAGCGCAAGCACCGCAATGCTCGCGGGCACCGGGCCCTTTGTGGTCACATACTTACACAGGCCGCGGAAAAAGTACTGCGAGCACATGGTGACGATAAAGGACGCGATCTTAAACTTTACATGGAAGAATCCGTTGAACGCACCCATTGCCGCGCCTGCAGCCACGGCCGCAATAACCGCAATCGGTATACTGAACTGCGACACCCAGCAAAATATAATAGAAGCAAGTCCGAGAATCGAACCCTGAGAAAAATCCAGACCGCCTACCGTCATGATAAAGAACACGCCCGTGGCCGCTATCATAAGCACGAACACCTGGCTCAGCATAAGCCCCAGATTGCGCGGCTGTACGATCTTTCCGCCGGTAAGGATACTGAATATAATTACGATTCCAAAGAATCCCATAAGAGGCATAAAATCACGGATACGGGACTTTACTATTGCCTTTTTTACTTCGTTGTCCATTATTCCTGCCTCCCCTAAATCATTTTGGCGATAAGGTCTTTTTCGCCAAGCTCCCTGCTGCGGGTGAATTCACCGTTGATCTTTCCGTCTTTCAGAATCAGGATGCGGTCGCTCATACCGAGCAGTTCCGGCAGCTCCTCCGAGATCATGATGATCGCCTTGCCCATCTTTTTAAGGTCAGTCATAAGCGCGTAGATGTCGGCTTTTACCTTTACGTCAATACCGCGAGTAGGACTGTCCAGCACCAGAATATCAGAGCCCTTGCCGAGCCAGCGCGCCAGAACAACTTTCTGCTTGTTGCCGCCGGACAGCTCCGATACGAACTGCGATATACCCGTCATTTTTACGCTCATCTGCGTTGCATGCTCTCCTGCAAATGCATTGAGCTTTAAGCGTCGCAAAAAGCCTCTGATTGAAAGGTCATCCAGCGACGGTATACAAATATTCTCCGCTATGGAATCAGCGATTACAACTGATTCGTTATCGCGGTCTTTGGACGCATATGCAATGCTGTGTTTGATGGCATCAGGTATATTTTTGATTACGTGACCATCGGCCAGCGTTACAGTGCCGTTTTTGTCATAGCTTGCACCGAATATCGCCTTGCCTATCTCATGCATACCGCATTCAGAAAGTCCTCCTATGCCCAGAATCTCGCCCTTATGCAGCTCAAGCTGTATGTGGGATATCTGTCCGGGAACTGACACATCGTTCATGCGCAGCACAACTTCCTGCGGTACCGGCTCACCGTAGTCGGTGCGGTAGTATTTGTCGTCAAGCTCGCGTCCGACCATAAGTGTCTTAAGATCATCGGCGGTCACCTCACGGCTGTTCACCGTACCCACCAGCTCGCCGTCGCGCAAACAGGAGATACGGTCAGTATGCTCAATCACTTCATCCAGATCATGGCTGATGAATATAACCGTGCTGCCCATATCGCGCGTACGGTTCATTATTTTGAACAACTCGTCGCGGCCGTCATGGCTCAGTGCGGTGGTTGTTTCATCCACTACAAGGATCTTCGGCTTGAAATATGTTGCCTTTACCATCTCTACAAGCTTTCTGTCTTCAAAACTGTAGCGGTCAACCATTTGGTTCGCTCTGATATGGTCAAAGCCGTATTCGTTCAGCAGACGCTGGGCCTCAGCGTTCATGGCCGCGGCGTTCTTTACGATACCTTTCATAAACGGCGTTTCCGCACCCAGAAAAATATTCTCGGCAACGGTAAGCCCCGGCAGGGTTCCTATTTCCTGTACGATAATGGCAACGCCCTCACGGTTTGCTTCTACCTGATTCTTAACATGCAGCTCCTTTCCGGCCAGCACGAACGTACCGCTCGTAATGCTGTAGATACCGGTAAGCATGGAGCTGAAAGTGGACTTACCGGATCCGTTTTCGCCGATAAGACCGTGTATTTCACCCGGATAAAAATCCAGGGTAACATCCTTTACCGCATGGGTCATGCCGAAATCTTTATTCAAATGATCTGCATGTAATAATATTTCGCTCATGTTCCTGCCCCCTACTTAACCACCGAGCCTTTTCTGCCGCGGTTAGTCAGCGTGACGATTGCAAGCAGGACTGCGCCCGTTACAAAATCATTGATAGTGGTCGGTACGTTCAGGGCAACCAGACCGTTGAATATCATCGTAATGATGAATTCCCCGAGTACGATCGCCGTGACCGGACATCCGTACCGCTTGAACGCAATACCGAAGAATGTGCCCATAAGCGGCTTAAAGTTACGGTCCATGCTCGTCATGCCGGTAACAGCAAGCATGCCCTTACCGTAGCTTACCGTAAGCAGCGCCATGATACCTACGAAAAAGTGCAGCAGAACGAACCCGATGAATTTATATTTTTCTACATTGATTCCCATATTCTTGGCAACAAATTCATTGCTGCCGATAGCGTTGCAGTAGGTACCGATGCGTGTAAAGCGCAGCAGGAACACCATGAGCAGGAACGCAGCCGCAGCTACAATATAGTTCCACGGCGCATGGTTGAACGCCAGTATGCCGTTGTCCGTAAGCTTGCCCGGGAATCCCGAGCCGTCAAGGCCGACCACATAATTGGCTACGCTTTCCAGAATAAGCATAAGACCTACCGTCACAATCATTGACGGTATTCTGAGCTTGCTGTAAAAGAAGCCGTTGAACGCTCCGATAAGCGCTCCGCACAGCAGGCAGCCGCCGATAAGGCCTGTATATCCCATAGTACGGGAAAGCAGTACGCCTACCAGTGAAGAAAGCACGATATTTGCGCCGATGCTGAAGTCAAAAAGACCCATGACCACAATAAAATACAGGCCGCATCCGCCCACCGCATATTGAATGCTCGTCTGCAGATAATCGCCGAGCAGTTTCTTCGATCCGAAATTAGCCGGTGACAGAAATCTGAATATCACCCAGAACAGCACGGTCAGTATGACAAGTACCGCCACACCAAAAAACCTGCTGGATTTAAATTTTTTTAATGTATCGTTCATTACAATAATTCCGATTACCAGACAAAAAGGACGGGCCGGAACGCAGGCAGCAGCGCCGTTTCCGGCCCGTCACAACTACAGAAGGAGCAAGACTAGCGTCTTGATTTTACATCTTCGATTGAAAGCTTTGCAGCGGCTGCAGCCATATCGCTCTGGCTCAGGGCTGCAAGGTTCTTCAGCTCTGCTTCGTTGTACGGCAGTGCATCAACAAAGTATTTTGCATATGCCGCATAGTCAGCCGGTGAAGCAACATACAGATAGGGGAATGCAACATCATAGAATGAATCCGTTGCAGTCTTGTAGTTGCCTTTGATTGCATTGTAAACCATCAGGAAAGCGAACAGCGGATCGCAGTAGTGTCCGCCGGATTCAACTGACATACCGCCGGTCTCAAGCTGTTTGTCGAGGTCAGCAAGGAAGTCGGTAGAAGCAACCTGGATCTTGCCTTTCAGGCCCATGGACTCAATAGCTGCAAGTGCGCCAACCAGAGTATCTCCGCCGCCGCCAGCTACGATAAGCGCGTCGCTGTCACGGTTTGCATTGATGATAGCCTCTGCGGTGGCACGGCCGGTATCAGATGTGGTTCCGCCGTACTGGGGATCAAGCAGCACTGCCTTGTCAGAAGGATGGCTCTTGTTCCATGCTTCAATTCCCTTTTTGTAGCCTTCCCAGCGCAGCAGGAAGGTTGCATCTCCGGCTTCCCAGCCTTCCAGAGCAATCTTGCGGGCACCCTTTTCGCACAGCGTGCGTACAAGGTTGATACCGTTGTCGATCTCATTCTCATGGACAGCGCCTACGTAGTAAGGAGACTGCTGGGCAAGCTTGAATTCGTTGGGATTGGCCTGCGGATCAATGACGCGGAAGAACTGCGCCACATACATCTTGTTCTTTGTACATGTAGTGATGACAGAGGTCATTTCGGCAGATGCTGAATTACAGATGATCATACCGTCGCAGCCGGCTGCGGCAATCGTCTCTGCGGAAGCCGTTACCTGCTCAGAGATATGGCTCTGGTCAACATACATGATATCCACATTCAGCGCTTTAGCAGCAGCATCAAGAATGCGTTTGCACTGGCTTCCCAACGTGTCCGTTGAGCTCCAGATTGAAACACCAATCTTGATTTTCTTTCCAGCGCCGGATGCCTTTTTGTCACCGGAGCCGCCTGCAAACAGCAGCGATCCGGCGAAAACCAATGAAAGAAGTGTACCTACAATTTTTTTCATTACGTTCCTCCTTTTTTGTAGAAATGACAATTCTTAATGTTAACGTACACTCTAAAAGCGTTAACGTTACCTCAAATAGTATAAATCACATTTTCTGGTTGTCAAGAAAAATTATTGCATAAATATAAAAAAATGATATAAAAAATGACAGGTGTTTTCAGACCGAAAAAATGAATCAAAAAAATGCCCGCCGCGTTGTGCGGCGGGCATAAAAGAAGCTGTCTGCTACTTACGTTTCAGATACTTCACGCAGTCAAGTGAGACCGCGGCAAGAATAATAAGGCCTTTGAACACGAACTGAAGGTTCGTATCAATGCCCAGGAAGGTAAGACAGTAGGTCAGGCCGGTGAAAATAATCACACCGAGCACTGCACCGCCGATCTTACCGATACCGCCGTTGAATGAAATGCCGCCTACAACACAAGCCGCAATAGCATCCATCTCATAGCCCTGGCCGGTACCGGCACTGGCATTTGCTTTGAACGCCTCAAAGAACGCGCCGAATCCATAGAACACACCGGCCATGATAAATACGCCCAGCGTTACTTTGAACACGCTGATACCGCTCACGCTTGCAGCCTCGGAATTACCGCCCACCGCATACATGTTCTTTCCGAACGTAGTCTTATTCCAGATAAACCATGCGATGATTATTGCTATGGCCGCAGGCACAATAAGCTTGGGGAACGTTATCAGATCGCCGCCCAGATAGCCCATAATCCAACGTCCGCCCAGCAGGTCTTTTATGCCGCCGTCAATGGAACCCACCGGCGTACCGCTCGTACCGAAGAAGAGCAGACCATAAATAATGAGCTGAGTGCCCAGCGTGGAGATAAACGGATGCATCTTGAAATATGCGGAGAAGAAACCGGCCACCGCTGAGAAGCAGGCGCACATAAGGATCGAGAAAAACAATGCCATAAGCACACGACCGCCCATAGGCATGGCCGTAAAGTTCCACGGTCCCAGATTAAAGAACGTCACAATATTCTGGCCCGGGTGCAGGATAAGGCCCGTAATAACGGCACCCATCGCAACCATACGACCAACCGAAAGATCCGTACCAGCCAGCAGAATAAGGCCCGCTACACCGAGGGCGTAGAACATACGTACGGAAGACTGCTCCAGAATCGTAAAGATGTTGGGAAGCGTAAGCAGATAGCCGTTACCCGACAGCGGAGCAAGGATAACGCACACGATAAAGAAAATAAGAATTGCAATGTACAGGCCGTTTGCCAGAAAGAACTTCTGCGGAGTGAACTGATAGGCATAATTCTTCAGTCCAAGCTGGAAATCCTCAACAAAGTTCGTCTTGCTGTTGCGCAGAGCAATATTTTTCTGTACATGATCAACAAACGCCTGATGCTCGTCAGTCTTACACTGGTACAGCGCATCTGAGAATTTGGTTTTTGCATCGGCAAGGGCTGATTTGTACTGGAAAGCATTTGCCGACAGATCTTCTTTGCTCGCGCCTTCAGCTGCAAGCCGCTGCTCGCGCTCTTTGTTCTCAGCCATAATACGCTGCAGGTCCGCTTCGTATTCCTTGCGTGCCTCCGTACGGCCTTTTTCAGCGGCGGCATGCACCGCAGCCTGATACTCTACCGCCAGCTTGTTGGCGTATGCCACGGCCTCTTTGGTAAGCGCGGCATCCTGCGCACGGTTGGCATCCGCCACTTTTTTAGCCTCGACGATCTCGGCACGGTATTCAGCGATAATCTTCGTGCGCACATCGTCATCCAGCATCTTGTTTTTCTTAGCCGCCGCAATCGCCGCACGCAGCTCAGAAATCTTATTCACGCCGTCACGACGCAGCGCATCAAGCCGCGCGCTGTAGTCCGCAAGCGTTTTATCATCATCAAGAGTCTTTATCTCATCAATCTGATTTGCCATAATTCACCTCATCACAAGTATTTAGCAGAAAGCCGCAGCAGCTCTTCCTGGTCGGTTTCCTTGGTATTCACAATGCCCGCAAGGCGGTGGTTCGACATAACCGCAATACGGTTCGTAATACCAAGGATTTCAGGCATTTCACTGGAAACAACAACGACTGTCTTTCCAGACTTCGCCATATTGATAATCAGCTGGTAAATCTCATACTTGGCGCCTACATCAATACCGCGGGTCGGCTCATCAAGCAGGAAAACTTCCGGAGCACGCTCCATCCATTTACCGATAATCACCTTCTGCTGGTTGCCGCCGCTCAATGCCGTAATAAGCTCATCAGCGGAAACACATTTTGTATGCATTACCTTAATCTCACGGTCAGCAGCTTCTTGAAGCTTACGGTTCGAAAGTATGCCGAATGTTTTGTAGCTGTTCAAATTAGTGATAACCGTATTGAATTTTATGGTGTCCTTGCCGAACATGCCGTTCAGCTTGCGTTCCTCGGTGACAAGAGCAAAGTTGTAGTTCATTGCATCCTTACTGCTCTTAAAGTGCAGCTTTTTGCCGTCAAGAATCACTTCACCGGAAGAAATCGTACGGATACCGAACAGGGATTCCAGCAGCTCGCTGCGTCCCGCACCCACAAGACCGTAAAGACCGAATATCTCTCCCTTGCGGACGGTAAAGGAAATATCCTTAAGGAACGGCTCATATTTAGTGCACAGGCCGCGCACCTCAAGAAAATCCTTTCCGGGCGTGTTGTCCACATCGGGGAACCGTTTGTCCAAAGAACGGCCTACCATGGCCGCAATAAGCTCGTTCATTTCGGTTTCTTTGGTGGATTTGGTAAGAATCATCTTACCGTCACGGAGAACCGACACTTCATCGCAGATCTGGAACACTTCGTCCATCTTGTGCGAAATATATACAAATGAAACGCCTTTTTCCTTAAGCTCTCTTACGATCGAAAAAAGCTTGTTGACCTCACGTTCCGTCAAAGACGATGTAGGCTCATCAAGCACGATGATCTTTGCATTATAGGAAACCGCCTTTGCTATCTCCACCATCTGCCGCTGTGAAACGGACATAGTGCGCATAACGGTCTTTGGATTAACATTCATCTTCAACGATGCAAAAAGGCTCACGCTGTCCTTAAGCATCTTCACTTCATCAACAACACCGAAATTGGTCGGATACCGGCCTAAAAACAGATTATCAATGACCGTCCGGTCCAGACACTGGTTCAGCTCCTGATGAACCATGGCCACACCGCTTTCAAGCGCTTCCTTAGGTGACTTAAAATCAACCGGTTTGCCGTCCAGAAGAATCTGGCCTTCGTCCTTTGCATAGATTCCGAACAGGCATTTCATCATCGTGGATTTTCCGGCGCCGTTTTCTCCCATAAGGCCCATGACGGATCCTTTTTTCACCGAAAAATCAATGCCGTCAAGCACTTTATTCTTTGCAAAAGATTTTGACAGACCTTTCAGCTGCAGTACTATACTCTCATCCATAACTCACTCCATGGATTCCTAAAAAAACATTAAAGGGATATGCTCCCAGATTCAGATCTTTTTAAATACGAAAAGGCTCCGAGGGGTAAAAACACGGCAAAGGCATACGGAGTCCCTATAGAGCGGAATTCCGTATGCCTTTGCTAAAATTGCCTATACGTGAAAACTAGTACTTAAGTTTGTCAGTATAATCTTTGCCTGAGTTGGTCTTAACCATGTTGATGGCGTATGCATCATAGTTGCCCAGGTTGGTGAACTTATCAAGACAGCTTGATTCGTTCTGTCCGTCACCCTGTACTACAGTAAGCTCAATGTTCATGAGCGGAGCGTAGTATTTAAGAGCAGGCAGATAAGATGATGAAAGGAAGTTGTCGGCTGAGTTGTAAATGGTCAGCAGAACTTTTTTCGCAGGAGCCTTGTCAGCCTTTTTGATACCGTTGTCACGGTTGCCTTCGGTATACTGCTGCCAGTTGGTTGTATCAACGCCGGAATTCTGAGCAAGCAGAGCCTTGGTTGAGCTCTTGTAATCAACAGGAGCAGAAATCTTGTTACCGTACTGGTCAGGTGTAGAGATACCCTTTGTATATACATCTTCGCCGGTCAGACCGTCAAGCAGGTTGCGCAGAACCTGCAGCGTACCTGCAGCCTGTGCGTCAACGTTCTGAGAAACGGTACCGGTCAGCTGGCCTTTACCGATCGCTTCGATAGCGTCAGCGTTTGCATCATAACCAAAAATCGGCACACCGGCAGGATAGTTCGTAGCCTGCAGACAGCCCATTGCCATACCATCGTTGTTGGAAACAACCAGATCGATCTGTTTGTCGAACTTCGTCGCCCATGTTGACATAGCATCCGTAGCGGCATTGGCGTTCCAAGTGGAGCCGTCAGTACCGGTCATTGCCTTACCCTCAAGCTCAACAACTTTATATGTCTTACCGCCGATAACGGCAGAACCTTCTTTTACCTGTCCCGGATTGGTAGAACCGTCCCATGTACCCAGCGCCTTGCGGATACCTTCCGTACGGGCCTTGGAATCATTATGTCCAACATCGCCGATGCACAATACATAGCCGATAACACCATCGCCGTTGCGATCAAGCTTGGCAATATCCGCACCTGCAAGGAAGTCTGTAATCAGCTTGCCCTGTACTGCGCCGCCGCCAGCAGCATCAAAGCCTACGTAGTAGGTCTTGTTGTTCCAGTTCATGGAGTCCATATCAATGCTGCCGCTAACCGGATCAGACGGCTGCCGGTTAAAGAATACGAACGGCTTATCCTTGTTCAGAACTTTGTTGCCGCCGGAACCGCAGGACACCATAACACCGGCTACTGCCAGTGCTGACAATGCAAATAATACCTTTTTCATAAAACCTCCAGATTTATATCAGCATTTGCAACTGATATACCCTAAATATTCCTGTTGGATTCATTGTATGCTACGGATTCATAAATTGTCAAGAAAATACGTGTATGATACACGCAAAGGAACAAGATATTATAAACGGATAGATAAAAATAGAAATATAAAAGAGAAGTTCCCCGCCGCCGGGCTGCATAGCGCAGCCCGGACAGGACTTAGATCTTAGGATATTCAAACACAGGATTCGTACGCAGGATATCTACGTATTTCTGTGCTTCATAACGCGCCATCGGCAGATCGTGGAGCAGGTAGTTTCCGCATTCCTTGGGCTTTGCACCAGGAATTTCTCCCTCAAAATTGGCACAGAACTCAAAGGTCTTAATCATAAGCTGCAGCAGATCCTGCGGCGCAGGACGTCCCTTCATAACCATATAGCAGCCCGTCAGACAACCCATCGGTCCCCAATACACAAGCTGATCCTTCCATTCAGGATCATTGCGGATATAGGTCGCGGCAAGATGCTCGATCGTATGCATTGCATTCGGATGAATCGCGGGCTCTTTGCTCGGTCTTTTCATTCTAACGTCAAAAGTCGTTACATACTCACTGCCGACCGTATCAGTACGTGATACATAAATTCCCGGCAGCAGCCTTGTGTGATCAATCTGAAAGCTCGGTATTAAATCCATATATTATCTCCTTATCCTAAATGTAATGTCAGCGCTCCCCACGCGTCATGACGCTCTTATACTACTACATAAACAGGCCGCGCGCATACCCCGCACAGATTACTCAGACCGCATCAGCTCATCGGCCAGGGACTCAAGCTGCGCTGTCGTTCCCGCGTCAGGCGCGATTTTCACCGTCACCTTTGTCTGTGCATAGGTAATATCCTTGCAGCCTTCCAGCAGAGCGGCCATGGTTTTCGCCGCGCACGGCGCCCAGCTGCCGTTTTCAATAAATGCCACCGTACGCTTCTGATAATTGCGCTCGACCAGATGCTCTATGAACGTACGCATAAACGGAAACACCCCGCCGTTATAGCTCGTAGAGGCAAGTACCAGCGTACCATAGCGGAATGCATCCTCCACGCATTCAAACATATCCTCGCGTGCAAGATCAGACACCACTACCGAAGGGCAGCCTTTTGCAACCAAAACCCGCGCAAGCTCATCAGCTGTCTGCTTTGTATTGCCGTACACTGATGTATATGCAATGAATACACCCTTGCTTTCAGGCCGGTATGACGCCCAGCAGTCATACAGATCAAAATATACCTTAAGATTGTCAGAAAGCACCGGCCCATGGAGCGGACACACAGCCGCAATATCAAGCGCGGCTGCTTTTTTGAGCACCGCCTGCACCTGCGCGCCGAATTTACCTACAATACCAAAATAATAACGGCGTGCCTCACATGCCCATCCTTCAGGATCTTCATAATCAAGCGCGCCGAATTTACCGAACGCGTCAGCGGAAAACAATATCTTTTCAGCAGCGTCATAGGTCATGATGACCTCGGGCCAGTGTACATTAGGAGCCGTAATAAAACGCAGCGTATGAGCGCCGTCCGTTTTCCCCAGCTCAAGTACGGTTCCTTCGGCTGCTGTCACCTGCCGGTCCGCAAAATCCGTACCGAACATATTCTTCATCATCGTGAATGCCATTTTGGAGGCAACAACTTTCGCTTCAGGATATGCGTCCATGAACCGCTTGATATTTGCTGAATGATCCATCTCCATGTGCTGTACCACCAGATAATCCGGCGCACGGCCGTCGAGCACCGCAGCAATATTAGCCATCCACTGCTCTCCGAACCGGGCATCCACAGAGTCCATAACCGCAATTTTATCAGCGGAAATCACATAGGAGTTGTACGCCATGCCGCCCGGTACCGCAAACTGACCTTCAAAAAGATCAATCTCATGATCATCCACGCCTACATATGTAACTGCATCTGAAATATGCATAAAGCCTCCCTATATGTCTGATGCACCCAGTGTATCATACCTCAGAAAAAAAACTAGGGTAAAACATATTTGAACGCCTGTTTTTTACGATACAGGGTACATATGAGTATTGCAGTGTGTCAGCACAGTATTTCCTCAGGGACAGCGCCCGCAGGAAGCGTATTTTTCTGCAAGGCAAGCTCCTCACGGATAGTCCTGCAACCGTCGGACGTATACATTTTCTTTGAGAAGTCGGCGCCGGCTTTATAGAACGCCTTCAACACATCGTGGTAGATAGTACACCACCAGTCCGTGTACGCGGCGCGATCTGTGCGGCTCATGGGATTCAGACGGAAAAAGGCATTGACTGGCGCCGACCCATACATCAAGCCGATAAAAAGCTCCGCCGGATAGAAGATCTGTAACACCTCTTCGCCTGTTTTTTCCCAATTAAGTCCTGCGCATGCGCGGTTCACCAGCGGCTTAATCTCGTCTGCGCACATGTCAAACAAAAAGAGCAGCATTTTCCAGTTACCCGCACGGATACAGCGGGTAAGCACATTTTCCCAGCCGGAAGCTTCGTTCCGGTATTCAGACCATTCATAGTCCGAACCGGTCACATCAGCATGGTAGTTCTTTATCAGCAGCACGGCTATATTTAAAAGCCCCAGATGGTAGCCGAAGGTATCTTTCTGTGCCACCTCATCGCTCACATCATGCAGGTAATACACAGGCTCCTGCTCAAAGGCAACATTCTGGTCAGCGAATTTGAGCGGGGTAAACTGAATCCACAGGCTTTCCTTTGCCTTATATGACTCAAGGTAGACTTCATATGATGAATCCCTGAAAAGACCAGCAGCGTGCCCGAATTCCCACAGCACCTGTGCAAAATGATGCAGCTGGCTTTCATTTTTATTTTCGGCAGCGTTGTCTATAATGTCATACTTGCTTTTTGCGTCAAAATAGAAGATTACCTCCAGCGCAACAGCGACTGAACGCAGCAGTCAGTGCATCACCAGCACCGGGATCTCCTTTTGTTATTGAAGGGATGAACACGCGTTTATGTAATCCACGAAGTATTTCCGTAATGATTTCACTTTATTCCAGCTCACGGCTCATGTATAAGATGCAGGACAAAGTTGAAGTCAGCGCTTTCCGCGCGCGCTTTCAGCTGTTCCTGAACCATTTTATAAGGAGTCTATCATGATCGAACACAAATCCCTGCGTCCATCACCGACTGCGCTTCTCAATCCGCGGTGCGACCCGTCATTCAAGGCGATGTTCACGCAGAACACGCCGTCCGCCAACGCAGCCCTTGCAGACTTTATCTCCGCCATGATC
>CACZQF010000029.1 GCA_902783245.1 uncultured Spirochaetaceae bacterium
CCCGTCTGACAGCCCGCTGTTTTGATCGTTTTTTTTGTGTTGTTTAATAAATTTAGGTAAAACACTGAATTTATTAAACATTTTAACGAACCACTTTTGCAGTATGCTTAGTGCAGACGGCAAGCAAAGCAGGATGCGGCCGGTTCACCGGAGCATAAGCACAGTTTTTGTGTTTTGTGCCGTTCACAATCTGCTGCAAATTTGGTGCAGATTGTGAACGGTTCCTGTCTCGAATTCCGTAGTATGCTGTAAGCATAAGGAGGTATGTTATGAAACCATATGGATAACGGCGCAGAATCGCAGGATTTGGCAAAACAGAAAGCAGGAGATCGCGTTCGCAGCGGACGAACGGGATGCACAAAAAATATGCCCGCACACGGTACAAAACGCTGGGGAGCGGTACCGTGCGGGGCGAAATTACAGGCAGTAAGCATGCCTTTACTAAGGAGTATACTATATGGCTGAAGTTTTGAATACAACATTTTCTGATTCTACAAAATACGGAAAGATCGTTCTGTATGAGCATCATTTTTCTGATAAAAACAGCGGATATTTCGGACGGTTTGAGCGTCGGACAATCGACACCAAAACGCTCATTGCCCGCATACAGCAGCGTAAGGCAGGAACTAATGAGCTTGCGGTACAGCAGATTGCAGGGTTCCTCAAAGAGGAAGTGCTGGGGGCGCTCAGAAGCGGCGAAGCGGTGAACGTTCTGGATCTGGGTATCCTGTACCTGATACCCAATGGAAAGTTTGACGGCATGACTTTTATAGCCGATGAAAAACAGCCGCTCGTGGCAAGATGCACCCCTACTAAGCTGGTGCAGCAGGCGGCCGCGGAAGTGGGCGTTCAGGAAGTGGTTATGAGCAACACGGAGCCCGTCATCACTTCGGTCACTGACCGGTTCACCGGCAGGCAGGACGGCCTGCTGACTGCGGGCAAGACGGTGCTGCTGAGCGGCAGCCGGCTTAAGCTGGGCGGCGATCTCAGCGGTATTTTCCTGTGTCCGCTTGACGACCAGAAGCAGCCGGTTGCGGATGAATCCCGCTGGATTGCGTGTACTGTGGTTACGCGGAACACAATGAACCATGTGGAATTCTTTTTGCCTGAAACAGCTGAATCCGATATAGAATACCGCATCCTGGTGCGTTCATTCTATGCCAACAGCAAACATATACTGCGTAAAACCGCGCGGCAGGCTGTTTCTGATATTGTTGTAATCGAATAGTACGGCTTCTGATCTGCCGTACGCTCCGGCTCCCGGCGCTGCACGCACTGCCGGGAGCCGGAGCTTTTTGTGCGTTATAACGCGAATTCGCCGTCAGCGCATGTTACTGCTTTTGCAGTTTTATGTGCATTCGTCAGGTGCTGCCTTCACAAGGCAAGACGCCTTGTGAAACCTTGTGTAAATATGATTTTGGCTATAAAATATAAAAAACAATGAATTTATACTATTTTTATTTTGAGTCGAATATCGCCAGCGCGCTTCTGCTCGCGGTGATTCTCTATAAAGATCTGACGGAAATGTATCATCCCAAGCGGCAGGTTGTTTTTGATATTGTCCTTGTGATGCATATTCTGTACTTCATGCTGGACAGCCTGTGGGCGCTGCTGTGCGGAAGGGTGATCGGCAGCACGCCGCTGTCGTTCAGCCTGCTGAATGTTTGTATCTATATACTGGCGGCCTTTACGGGGTACGGCTGGTACCTGTACTCGGAAATCAGCCAGAACGCTACGCGCACGCGGACTCTTAAGGGGATGATCTGGGCGGCGGTGCCTGCCTTTATTACGTCGCTGCTGATTCTTACTGATTTTGTGTTTGATCTGGGGCTGTGGATTGACCGGCGCAGCATGCAGTACGGGCAGAGCTTTTTTATGGCGCTTGTGGCCGTTCCGTTCGCATATGTTATGCTTGCCAGCTGCCGGGCTTTTTTCCGGTCATTTAAAAAGAAGAATTATGCCAACCGGCACGGGTATATCGTTACGGGCATGTATCCGCTTGCCATAGTGTTTTTTGCGCTGTGTCAGGTAACGTGGCTGAACGTGCCGATTCTGTGCTTCGGCTGCACGCTCACCATGCTGTATGTGTATATTTCTTCGCTGTCCAATCTGGTTACGCGTGATCCGCTTACGCTGCTCAATAACCGCATGGAGCTCAAGCGGTTTATGGTGAATACGTATCAGACGCTGCAGTATGACAGCCGCCTGTATCTGGTGATCTTTGATCTCGACGGGTTCCGGCGCATTAACCGTGTGTACGGCCGGGCGGAAGGCGATGCCGTTCTGCTCAGAATGTCGGAAGCACTGAAGGAATTCTGCCGGGAATGCCGCAGCCGCCATTTTCTGGCGCGGTACGGCGGCGATGAATTCTGCATGGTGGCGAAGGTTTCTTCTGAAGCGGAGCTGCCCGACCTGTGCGAATCGGTGCGTACGGTGCTGGTCCGCAAGAACCGGCTGGAAAGCGGCGGCAAATACGCCCTTGATTTCTGCTCGGGCTATTCGGAGCTTACGGGGCAGGTCGGTTCAATAGACCGCTGCTTTGCCGATGCCTTTACTGCGCTTGAGGCTCATAAAAAAGAAAAGAGCCTGCTTTTGTAATCTTTTTGCGTAATAACAGATGTGCCCCGGAACGGTCTGGTGACTGTTCCGGGGCACTGTCATTTAGGGCTCGTGAGCCGGCTCATAAACCGGGACAAGGCATGCTCTGCGCAATGCCTTGTCCCGGGGTGTATGTTACTCCGGCATCTGCCATCCGAAATGATCGGTATGGAGCAGCTCTTCCGAACGCTCGCTGAGCGGCGTGCCGAGCTCGTCCGCGTACAGCGCCTGTACATCGGGGTTCTCGTGGCTGAACCTGAGCGGCATGCTGCGGTCTATGCGGTACAGTACCTGTCCGCGCTCCGCCGCGCGCTCAATGTCATCGGTGTGGATGGGCTGTCCGCCGCCGCCTGAGCAGCCGCCCGGACATGCCATGACTTCCACAAAGTCGTATTTGACTTCGCCGCGGATAATGGCGTTGCACAGCTTGCGCGTGTTTGCCAGACCGCTGGTTACTGCAATGCGCAGCTTGGTGCCGTTCAGCGTGAAGGTGCCTTCACGCCACGCGTTCTTGCAGTTGCCCTCGTGCATGCGCAGCTCGCTGAATGCCTCCGGTTCGGGATTCTTGCCGGTTACGGCGAACGCTGCGGTACGCAGCGCGGCTTCCATAACGCCGCCGGTGGCTCCGAAGATGACTCCCGCGCCCGAATAGTCGTTGAGCAGGCGGTCAAACGGAGAGTCGCCGATTCTGTGCACGGAGATGCGGTCGGCGCGGAGCATGCGGACAATCTCACGGCTGGTAAGCACGTAATCTACGTCCTTGATGCCCTGTGCGTTCACCATGGTGGGCAGGTCGCACTCCGATTTCTTTGCGATACACGGCATGATCGACACGCAGCAGATCTTTTCAGGCGCCACGCCGATCTTTTTGGCAAAGTAGTTTTTGACAATGGAGCCGAACATCTGCTGCGGGCTCTTAGCGGTAGAAAGCTGTCCCACAAGTTCGGGGAACTGGCTCTTTACAAAGCGTATCCAGCCGGGGCAGCAGCTTGTGAACATGGGATACTTCTTCAGATCGCCTTTTTTCATACGCGCAAGGAATTCGTTCGCTTCCTCCATGATGGTCAGGTCGGCCGAGAAGCTTGTGTCGAACACGTAGTCAAATCCCATCTGACGCAGCACGCCGCACAGACGGTTTACGGTGGCTTCCTCAGGCTTCAGGCCGAGGCTTTCACCCCATGCGGTGCGGATGGCGGGCGCGATCTGCGCCACGGTGATCATGTCGGGATTTTCAAGCGCGTCGCGCACCTTGCGGCAGTCATCCCGCTCGCGCAGCGCGCCTACCGGACAGTGGGTTACGCACTGTCCGCACAAGGTGCAGTCGGACTGCTCTATGTCGCGGTTTTCTGATACGTCCACATGGGTGCGGCTTCCGGTTGCCATAAGGTCCCAGATGTGTATGCCCTGCACCTTGTCGCAGATCTGGATACAGCGCATGCATTTTACGCACTTTGCATAGTCGCGGAAAAAGGGAAAATCCTTGTTCCAGTGCGCCAGCTTGCCTTTGGGCAGCTCCACGGGATAGGGATTTTCCAGCAGGTTGTAGTCGTTTGCCAGCGTCTGCAGACGGCAGTTGCCGCTGCGCACGCAGAGCGCGCACTTACAGTCGTGCTGGCTCAGGATAAGCTCCAGATTGGTGCGCACTGCAATCCGTACGCGCGGTGAGTTCGTGGTGATCTTCATGCCTTCGCGCACAACGTTGTCGCAGGCAGGAATAAGCTTGTCCTCGCCGGCCACTTCGACGCTGCACAGACGGCACGCGCCGATTTCATTTATCTCTTTCAGATAACACAGGTGCGGAATGTGAATCCCTGCGGTTCTGGCAGCGTCCAGGATCGTGCTGCCCTCAGGCACCGCTACGGCCTGTTCGTTGATCGTTATATTTACCATTGGTTGTTCCGTCCTCCTTTGAATATACCGTACCCGAAGTGGTCGCACCGCAGACAGCGTCCGCATTCCTGCTGCGCTTCCTGCTCGCTCATGCCGATGCTGACAAGCTTGAAGTCACCGTCGATTTTGTCGATGGTTCGGCTTGTCAGGTTCACGCGGCCGCAGGCCGGCGCATTAGACAGGTGGGGCGGGGGAACCTGTACATCAACGCTGATGGTATGATGGAATCCGAGGAAGCTGTCTATGTTGTCCGCGGCTACTTTGCCTGCCGCAACGGCTCTGATGACCGTGGCGGGGCCTGATACCGCGTCACCGCCGGCGAATACGTTGCCGCTGCCGGTAACGAAGCTGCTTTCCTCAGCCTTGATGGCACCGCGCTCGGTGCTCATGCCGTTCTCTTCAAACGGCTTGGAGTGGATGGACTGACCGATGGCTACGATGATGTAGTCGCAGGAAATCTTGAGCAGCGGTTTGTCCGCGCCGCTGACGCTCGGCCTGCCGCTTGCGTCTATGGCTCCGATAATCTGCGGTTTTGCCCACAGTGCGGTTACGCAGCCCTTGTCGTCGGCTTCGATATGGTCGGGCGCGTGCATGGGCAGTATCCGTGCACCTTCGCCCTGCGCCTCCTCGATTTCCTCAGGAAGCGCGGTCATGTCCTCTATGCGCCTGCGGTATACGCAGGTAACAGTTTTGGCGCCGAGTCTGAGGCTCGTGCGTGTGGCGTCCATGGCAACGTTGCCGCCGCCGATCACCACAACGTTCTTTCCTTTCAGGTCGGGTATGTTGCCTTCGCCTACGTTGCGCAGCATTTCTACGGCGCTGACCACGTTCTTGCTGTCTTCGCCTTTGATGCGCAGCATTTTGTTGTCATGCGCGCCGATTGAAAGGTATACGGCGTCGTATTCTTTTTTGAGCGTATCTATAGAAAGATCTGTACCTACATTTGTGTCGAACTTGACGTTGATGCCGGTATCAAGGATGTACTTGATGTCTCTGTCAAGCACGTTCTGCGGCAGACGGTAGTCGGGAATGCCGTAGCGGAGCATGCCGCCGAGCTTGTGGCGCTGCTCGTAGACGGTGACCGTGTGGCCCATGAGCGTCAGGAAGTATGCCGCGGTGAGTCCGCCGGGACCGCCGCCGATTACGGCAACCTTTTTGCCCGTGGAATCCGCCTTCTTTGGTGTGGGAATCTTGCCCGCGTGGTCAACTGCATAGCGCTTGATGCCGCAGATATTCACCGCGTCGTCCACCATGTGGCGGCGGCAGCGGGATTCGCACGGATGCTCGCAGACGTATCCGCATACTGACGGGAACGGATTGTCCTTGCGGATAAGCCGCACCGCGTCTTCGTAGCGTCCTGCCTTTACGAGCGCAATATAGCCCGGTACGTCCACGTGCGCGGGGCAGACGGTGGCACAGGGAACTGAAAGCTTGAGCTTTGAAATACATCTGCCGCGCTGCACATGCTCGATGTAGTCGTCCTTAAAGCCTTTGACGCCCTGCAGCACCATACGCGCGGCTTCGTAGCCGATGGCGCAGTCGGCCGTGTCCTGTATGACGGCAGCGGTACGCTCTATGAGCTTTATGGTGTCCATGGACGCGGTGCCGTCCAGCACTGATTCAAGCAGCGTGGTAAGCTGGCCCAGACCGATACGGCAGGGGATACATTTGCCGCAGGTCTGCGCATGGCACATGCGCAGAAAGTTTAATGCCATGTCAACGGGGCAGAGTCCCGGCGGGCTGGCGGAAATGCGGCGCTCCGCATCCCGGTACAGACCCTCAAGTACTTTCTGGCCCCGGTTCGGGGTTTCAATAGTCAACCGTTCCAAAATGTAGTAGTCCTCCTTGTTTTGTATAAGGACGCAGCCATGCGCCCGTGCATGTACGTTTTTTAGTTACCTAGAAAGACGGAGTTTTTTCTAGGTTCGTTCATGTATTGATACTATTATAAAGCATTTTTCCTGTTGCACAAGAAAAAAATGGAGGCAAAGAAAACATTGAATATCAGCCCGTAATAGGTTAAAATGATTATATGGCAGCTTTTTTGAACTCCTTCGACACTTTGGTTTCCGGCATCACAAAGGAAGAACGCCGGGCGCTGCTTGAAAAGCTGCAGGCGAGTGCCAAAGGTGTTGAAGTCCAGACAATGCAGTCACCTCTTGTTGAGAAGTCCGTTCAGAATGTTTCGATTCTGGATGAGCTGAAGCAGCAGAGTGTTTTCTGCCGTCTGTGGGTGTTCATCCGTTCTTTCTTTACGGGAGAGTCTGCCGCCGACATTTATAACCGCGACAAAGTGGCGGTGATGGCTGCCGACGTGATGCGTACGTATCCGGGGCTGCTTGACTACCGCAGGGAATTCCTGCTTCCCGCATTCTATGAAAAGCTCAAGGAGCTTAAGGACTGCGCGGACTTTTTTAAACCGTATTTTGAGCAGCCGGAAAGTGATATCGGCGCGTTCTATGCCTACATGGGCATTCTGCTTATGCCTGAGGTTACTGAGCGCATGAACACCGAGGCTGATCCGTTTATCTACCCGGTGGTGCCAACCGTGACCAAGGAGCACCGCACCGCGCTTATGCGTAAAATGGAAGAGATTCTGCGCGAGATAGAGCCGGTGCCCCGCAAGACTATGTACGAAGGGGTGATCGGCTTTGAGTGGTTCCGGCAGTTTGTAAGGCTTCCGTTCGAGCACTTCCTTAATGTGTTCACTAATTTTGGTGACGGCGGCAATGTGTGTATGTTCGCCGATGTGGGCAACGAGCTTGCGCTGTTCGCCAAGGTGCTGTGCGCTGGCAAGACGGTGACGGGCGAGCTGCTGCAGGCGCTGTATCTGTATTCCAAGCATGAGCAGAACGACGAGGAGCTGCAGCGCTTCCTGTCCGAAGCGCAGGAGCATCTGTCGGTGATGCACGTGTTCATCAATACGGTGCCCTGCCATCCGATTGCGGCCATTGTATATAACGATTCCGCGTGGCAGCCGGAGGTGTTCGGCGGCGCCGAGGACTGGTTCGTTAAGTACCGTGAGGAATGGCGCAAGGTGTTTGACCGCCGCTGGACGCTGTGGCTGCAGTCGTGCCGGAAAGAGGCGCAGCGGCAGACGCTGCATGCCGAATTCGGACTGGAGTCGTTCCCGCTGCTGCCGTCACGTCCGTGGGCTTCGCTGTGGGGCGGCGTGCTGTTCCGCTATGAGCTGACGGCAGGCTTTATCTATTGGTTTATGGAAAATAAATATGCCGGAGTGGTGCGTACTCTTAAGACGCTGCTGCTGAACGGTATCTTTTCATATAAAGAAAACAAAGAGGAGCTTATTTCCGGCATCAACGTGTTTTCGCGCATTGAGCTGGAGATCAAGCAGTTCGGAGCGCGTCTGTCGCGCTCCGGCGAAGTCGGACTGCTGCTGGATAAGCTTTCCGGCGAGCAGGTCAGGACGCTGCAGGGACAGCGCAAGGTTGATGCGATCATGAGCGCGGCGGAAAAAGAGGTGGTGATGTTCCAGTCGGACTTCTGCGAAACCTGCCGCTCGTTTGTAGCTGTGCTGACCGGCGCGTTTGATGAATCGACCGATAAAAAGTATGGTTCTGTAAAAAATCTGCGCCTGCTCAGGACGCAGGACAATCATGATTTTTGCGAAGAGCTTCGTGATCTGAAGACTCTGCTGCAGGAAACCCTGGAAATGATTATTCAGATTGAAGGCATTGATGCAACGGTAGTCAGGCCGCAGGAAGTGTCCGGTGTACGCTAATTCTATTTTTCATTTCAGTGTGGCTGATGCCGCGGAAAAGCAGGCTGCCAAGGGCAGACCGTATGTGATGATGCCCTTTTACCGGGGCGGTGCTCCGCTGGAAGGCTCCGGTATTCCGCGGTGGGGCATGAGTCTGCGCGCGGCCGGTTCCATGCGGTTCCGGTGGAACGAGCAGAATCCGGTGCGGGAAGCGTTCCTGCGCGATATGTTTACGGTCATCGGCCTTACGCCGGTGTATCTGGAGCTTGTACATTCTCAGACGATCTGCACCGTGCAGGTTGCCGCTGACGTGAGCCTGCAGAAGGGCGACGGCATGATCATGCGTGACAAGTCGTTTGTGCCGGTGGTGACGGTTGCGGACTGCATGCCGATCTTTTTGTTCGATCCGGTTACGGGTGTATTCGGCGCGCTGCATTCAGGCTGGAAGGGAACGGGAATCGTGGCTCAGGCGCTGCAGCAGGCGCATGACACGTTCGGAACTGACAGCGCCAATGTGTGCGTGGTGATGGGACCGCATATCCATCAGTGCTGCTATACGGTGGATGAGGAGCGCGCTCGCTATTTTAATGAGCGGTTCGGCTCCGGATGCGCGGTGCCGGCTGCGGCGCCTGGTACGTTCAGTCTGTCGCTTGAGCAGGCGAACCTGCATATACTTGAGCAGGCCGGCGTTCCCGCTGAAAATATAGCCGTGAGCTCTGACTGCACCTGCTGCAACCCGCTGTTCGGTTCGTTCCGCAGGGAAGCTGCGGGGCAGAATAAGCCGTTCACCGTACAGGCCGCTTTCTGCGGATATTTCTAAATACTGCGTTCGTTCTGGCAGTACCTCTTCTAAAAAAACGTATGATCTGGTAGTATATGCTATTATGGCAGATACTAAGATAGCGTGCCGCGCCGTTGTTTGCGCGGCTTTGAATCAGTTTAAAAAAGATAAAGGTCTTGCAGGCGATGAAATCCAGCCTGAATCAATAGCGGTGGAAAACCCGCCCAAGCCGGAGCTCGGCGACATCGGCATGCCCATGTTCCCGTTCGCTAAATTGTTCCATATGGCGCCGCCTGCCATCGCGCAGTCGGTTGCCGAAATCATTGCCGGCAGCACCGAGCTTGCGGGCGTAACCGTCAGCTCTCTGGGAACGTTCGTGCAGGTTGGCCCGTACGTGAATGTGCGGCTTGATAAAGCCGCTGCGGGCGGCGGCATCCTTGCGCGGATTGCAGAGCAGGGCGATGAGTACGGTTCTCTGCGCGCCGACGGCACTAAGCCGCTTGCAGGACGCCGCGTTATGATCGAATATTCCAGTCCGAATACTAATAAGCCGCTGCATCTGGGCCATATGCGTAACGATGCGCTCGGCGAAAGCGTGAGCCGCATTCTGAAAAAGGCCGGCGCGGAAGTGTACAAGGTTAATATTATCAACAACCGCGGCGTGCATATCTGCAAAAGTATGCTTGCCTATACGCTGTTCCATGAGCCCAAGGGCGAGACTCCCGAAACGCTGCACATGAAGGGCGATCATTTTGTTGGTCAGTGCTATGTGGAATTTGACCGGTACTCAAAGGAGCATCCGGAAGCGCTGCAGCAGGCCGAGGATCTGCTCATTAAATGGGAGCAGGGTGATCCTGAGGTTCACGCGCTCTGGAAGCGTATGAACGACTGGGCGGTTGACGGTATAAAGGTTACCTATGACCGTACCGGTGTTTCCTTTGATAAGCTGTATTATGAAAGCGAGACCTACCTTAAAGGTAAGGAAGAGATTCTGAAAGGTCTTGAGAGCGGCATTTTCTTTAAAGCTGCTGACGGTTCCGTGCGTATTGACGTTACTGAGGCCGTGGGCGCCGGAAAGGATGAAAAGGAGCATGAGAAGGTGCTGCTGCGTAAGGACGGTACGTCCGTTTATATTACGCAGGATATCGGTACCGCCATCAGCCGCCACAATGACTGGGCGTTTAACCAGCTGGTCTATGTGGTTGCGAGCGAGCAGATCTACCACTTTAAGGTTCTGTTCTATATTCTTAAGAAGCTCGGCTTTGACTGGGCTGAAAAGCTGTATCATCTGAGCTACGGTCTGGTTAACCTGCCGAGCGGACGTATGAAGAGCCGTGAAGGTACGGTGGTTGACGCGGATGATCTGATTGACCAGCTGCATAACGATGCGCTGCAGGAAATTAAAGCAAAAGGCCGCGAGTCTGAGGTCGGCGATGCCGATGACGTGGCGGAAAAAGTTGCGCTTGCCGCTCTGCATTATTACCTGCTGCAGGTTACGCCGGTAAAGGATATGCTCTTTAATCCTGAGGACTCCCTGTCGTTCAACGGCAATACCGGTCCGTATCTGCAGTATATGGGCGCGCGCATTGCTTCTATTCTGCGCAAGGCGAGCGAAAGCGGCGTGGAGCCTGACGGCAGCGCCGAAAGCTGCGCGCTGCTGACGGCTGCTCCTGAATGGGATCTGATCAAGGCGCTCGGTGAATTCCCGAACGTTACGGCACGCGCCGCGGAGAATTTTGATCCGAGCGTGATGACCGCCTATCTGTACGATGTGTGCAAGCTGTTCAGTAAATTCTATCAGCAGTGCCCGATCCTTGCCGCTGACGACGACAAGCTCAAGCGGGCCCGCCTGTTCCTGGCGCAGTGCACGCTGACCGTGCTCAAGCAGGCCATGCACATGGTGCTGGTTCCGTATCTGGACAAGATGTAATATGCGGACGGGCGGCGGCCGTATGCGGATGTTCCGCGGCGGATGCCGCCCGCGTTTTTTTTCGGCAGAAAACTGCTGGTGAAACCGGCATCTTTTACCTGCCGGTTCTCATAACAGAAAATTAATGGCAGTATTTTACTCTTTTTTGTAACACTTTTTCTAGGAAAGCGTTATTTTTAATGTATGGATGTGCGGCAGTTATGCCGCAGGACAGCTGCCGTATGGTTGCGGATGCTGTCCGGGTGTCCTGATTATACTGCCTGTGGAGGTTTTAAATATGAAAACGTGGTCAAAATACGCTATCGGCGCGGCTTCTGCCGCAGCCCTTTCATTTGGTCTTATTTCTTTTTCCTGCCGGGGTGTTTCGGTAAAAGGCTCGGCGAACACTGCTTTTGCGGAATCGCAGCCTGCTGTATCCATTCCCGCTGATTCGCTCAAGGTGGCGGAGGCGCTGCAGTCGGCATTCAGATCAGTGTCGAGCGGCGTGCTGCCGTCAGTTGTTGAAGTTGATGTAACGGAAAAAAAGACTATACAGTCAAATCCTATGCAGAACCTGCCGTTCTTCTTTTTCGGCCGGCCTGAGGATGTGCAGCCGCAGCAGCGTGAATATGAGCAGAAGGGCCTCGGCTCCGGCGTTATTGTCCGCCGGAACGGTAAGACGGTGTATGTGCTGACGAACAATCATGTGGCCGGATCCGCGACGGAGATTTCTGTACGGCTTAATGACGGCCGTGAGTTCAGCGCAAAGCTGGTGGGAACTGATGAGCGCATGGACGTGGCGCTTGTTTCTTTTGAGTCTGACGATTCTTCTATCGCGGTGGCGCAGCTCGGTGATTCCGACAAGGTGCAGGCCGGAGATATCTGTCTTGCGTTCGGTGCTCCGCTCGGATACCGCCAGTCTGTGACGCAGGGTATTATCAGCGCCACGGGCCGTTCCGGCAATGATATCGGCAATATCAATGACTTTATTCAGACTGACGCGGCGATCAACCAGGGTAATTCCGGCGGTCCGCTGGTGAACATTTATGGTGAGGTTATCGGTATCAATACCTGGATCGCGTCTCAGTCCGGCGGTTCACAGGGGCTCGGTTTCTCCATTCCTATCAATAATATTAAGAAGGCTATAGATGACTTTATTGCCAACGGCAAGATTTCCTACGGCTGGATGGGCGTTTCTCTGGTAGAAGTGAAGGATGAGTTCAAGGAATCTCTTGACGTTAAGAACGTGAGCGGCGCCTTTGCCTCTCAGATCTTTATCGGATCTCCTGCCCAGAAGGCGGGCATGCAGGCCGGTGATTATATTATCTCGCTTAACGGTCATGCTGTTAAGGACGTTGATCAGCTGGTACGTGAAGTAGGCGGCCTGCGGGCTGGCGAAAAGGCTACCTTTACGGTAATCCGCGGCGGTAAGAAGCAGGATATCGTGGTGACGATTGAGGAGCGCAAGAAGGAGGTTTCTTCCGACAACGGCAGATTATGGCCGGGCTTTATTGCGGTTCCGCTTACCGATGACATTAGAAAGCAGATTAAGCTGGACGACAACGGCGTGAAGGGCGTGGTTGTAATGAGCGTGCAGGAAAAGAGCCCTGCTGCGGCGCTGCGTCTGCAGAACGGCGATGTGATTACGGCGGTGAACGGCAAGAAGGTACGCGACCTTGCCGAATTCTACAGCGCCATGGATCTGAATAAGTCAAAGAGCATTAACTTTGAGATCTACACCAACGGCGGTACGATTACTACGAGCACCTATACGGTGCACTAGGAGGTGGCGGGTGGCGGCAGTCTATAGTGTTGTTGCGCCAGCCACCATTTTGTCCCGACCAAGGTCGGGTCTGAAGCTGGTTCGGTGTAGGGGCGGCGGGTGTCCGTGCGGGTGCCTGCCGCCCCTTCTTTTTGGCACGTGAGCCCGTGCCCTGAGCGGCGGGGGCCGGGGCATGTCCGCGTGAAAAAGGGGCGCGCGGAAGCTGCGTGCAGCGCGTTTTTAATGCATTAAAAACACTTGTAAATGCGTGTTTCGCATTGACTAATTATAGTGAATTCTGTTACTATATCTGACACATGTATGGTAAACTTGCTTGCGGTATATCCCCGTTTAATACTGCAGCGAATTTTTCATATTCAGTATCCTAGAGACGAGGTATATATATGTACGCACTTGTTGAATATAAGGGCAAACAGTATAAGGCAGAGAAAGGCGCCGTTATTCAGGTTGATAAGATCGATGCGGAAAAAGGTGCCAAGATTGATATCGAATCTGTTCTGCTCGTAAGCGACGGCGATAAAATCCAGGTCGGCGCACCGTATGTAAAAGGTGCAAAAGTTCAGGCTGTTGTTGAAGATTCTTTCCGTGATAAGAAGGTTCTGGTATTTAAATACAAATCAAAGAAAGATTATCACCGTCTTCATGGACACCGTGAGGAATATACAAATATCCGTGTTGAGGATATTGCACTGTAAGCATGACTGTCGTGCGGCTGAGCAGCGGCAGGGATGGAACGTTCCTGAGCTGCAGGGCTGAAGGCCATGCAGGTTTTGCCGTCAAAGGCGCCGATATCGTATGCAGCGCAGTGACCGTCCTGCTTAGAACGGCATTGCAGATCCTGTCGGATACCGAGGGAATTGAGCTGCAGGCGGACGGTCTGACGCGGGGTGAGCTTTCGTTCAGTATCCGCGCTGAAAACTTTGACGGTCAGCTGCAGGCCAGATTGATTTGTATCAGGGATTTTATCAGGCAGGGAATACGTTCTCTGGCGGATGAGTATCCCGGTTATGTAGCGTTATTAGAGCATACGGAGGAATAATATGGGAAGAACAAGAGGCGGTTCCGGCGCGAAAAACGGACGTGATTCTAATCCGAAGAGTCTGGGTGTTAAAAAATATGGCGGAGAAGCAGTAACCGCAGGTTCAATCATCGTCAGACAGCGTGGTACAAAAATCCATCCCGGTGACAATGTTATGAAGGGAAAGGATGATACGCTGTTTGCGACTTCAGACGGTACTGTAGTATACGGCGAGCGCAAGAACAGAAAAGTTGTTTCTGTGACTCCTGTAGAAGCGTAAGTGACTGACTGTTTTTGTTGAGGTCAAATCAGCTGTGTTATACCCGGATCAGTTCTGCTGTTCCGGGTATTTTTTTTACTTTGAAATTATGCTGTCAGAGTGGCAGGGGGATAGGGTATGATACGTTTTGCTGATGAAGCACTGATCGAAGTGCATGCCGGTAACGGCGGGAACGGGTGTATTGCGTTCCGCAGAGAAAAATATATTCCCAACGGCGGTCCGGCCGGCGGAGACGGCGGCAAGGGCGGCGATGTGGTGTTCTGTGTTAAGCGAAATCTGCGTACGCTGGTCTCTTTGCGGCATCACCCGGTGTTCAAGGCACGGAACGGCGGTGACGGCATGAACTGGAATAAGTACGGCAAGGATGGCGAGGATGTGGTGATTCCGGTACCGCCGGGAACTACAATCCGTGACGCCGAGACCGGAGAGCTTATTCATGATTTTACTACGGAAAGCGAGGACGAACGCTTTGTGTTCCTTACCGGCGGCAAAGGCGGCTGGGGTAACGTGCATTTTAAAAGCTCCACCAATCAGGCGCCGCGCTATGCCCATGCGGGCAAGCCCGGAGAAGTGCGTAAGCTTCGTGTTGAGCTGAGCATTATGGCTGACGTGGGTTTGGTAGGATTTCCGAATGCCGGTAAGTCTTCCCTTTTGACGGAGTTTACGAACGCGCGTCCTAAAATTGCACCGTATCCTTTTACTACCAAGATTCCTAATCTTGGCGTGCTGCGGGTTGATTCTGAGCGGGATATTATTATTGCCGATATTCCCGGTATTATTGAGGGTGCGTCTGAAGGTGTGGGCCTTGGTTTTCAGTTCTTGAAGCATATATCCCGCACTTCCTGCCTGCTGTTTATGATTGACTGCAGCGAAGAAAAGTGTCTTGAGACATATGACGTGCTGTGCAAGGAGCTTTCGACGTATTCGCAGGAGCTGGTTTCTAAGCCCCGTATTGTACTGTGCAATAAAATTGATGTTGAAGGCGCCGCCGAGCGTGCGGAAGCGGTGGCGGAGCGTATCCGTGCCGCAGAGCCTGATACGGCGGTTCTGCTGGTTTCCGTGCTTACGCGGCGCGGTATGGATCAGGCCCGCAACCGTATCATTGAGCTTGTGGACCGGTTGGAGCAAAAGAGCGCGGAGACTGCGTCTCCTGCGGCGGTTGTAACAGAAAGGGCGAGCATTAATCCGTCGTTCATGCAGACACGTTCTATAGATGATTCTATGGAAATACAGTATCCGGGTGCGGATACGCATTCAGAGGCGGATGAATGAAAATAGCGGTGCTGGGGGGCAGCTTTAATCCTGTTCATATCGGACATCTTGTGCTTGCCGATGCGGTGTGCACTGAGGCCGGGTATGACAAGGTGCTGTTTGTTCCGGCATACTGTCCGCCGCATAAGCTGATGGCGGACGCTGAAAGTGATGCTGACCGTTTTGGTATGGTGGCGGCCGCATGCGCCGCGGATCCCCGGTTCTGCGCCGAGTCCTGCGAGCTGGACCGGAAGGGAACGTCATATACGTGGGATACGATATGCTGGCTTGAGCAGAAGTATGCGGGCCGGCTTTCAGGTAAGATAGGCCTGGTGCTGGGACAGGATCTGGCGGGTGAATTCCAGAAATGGAAGAATGCCGCACAGCTTGCCCAAAAGACCGAGGTTATTCTGGCGGTGCGTCCTGCAAGCGGGGAGCCTGATGCTGCCCGGCATGAGAACGCGCACCGCGGTTCATATGAGGGCGGTTTTGTGGCTGAGGCGGCGCTTGAAACGCTGCCATATCCGCACCGGGTGCTTCATAATGTGCCGTTTCCGTTGTCTTCTACTGATATACGGAGCAGGATTTGCAGCGGAAAGAGCTGGCGGTATCTTGTTCCCCCGCAGGTTTATCATTATATTGTAGAAAGAAAGTTGTATGGCTACACAGGTTGAAGATTTTAGCGAGACGATAGAAAAGGTGCGCCGGTTCGCGCGGACGGCGGTGAATGATGCCCGGTTTAAGCATTCCGTGCGTACGGCGGAGATGGCCCGGCAGCTTTGTGTGCAGTACGGGCTTGACGGCAGCCGGGGATATCTGGCGGGAATTGCCCATGATATCTGCAAGGATATGGATGAGCCCATGCTGGCAAAACTTGCCGCGTCTGACGGAAAACCGGTCTCCGCGCTTGAGAAAAAGAAGCCGTCGCTGCTGCACGGACGTGCGGCGGCAGTCAAGCTGCGCGTTGATTTCGGCGTGAATGACGGCGATGTGCTGCAGGCTGTGGCCTGCCATACATTCGGTGGTCCCGGTATCTGTGATCTAGCGCAGATATTGTATGTGTCTGATAAAATCGAACCGGGCAGGCCGTACGTTACCGAAGAATATCTGCGGAAAAAGCTGGCGCTGAGTCTGCATGATCTGGTTCTGTCGGTTGTGGGAGAAAATGTGGAGTATTTGCAGAAAAAAGGAAAGACGGTGGCACCTGATACTTTTGCATTCTATGAGTCGCTGCGGGCGGGACGGTAGCCGGTATGCGGATTAGCAGGGAGCAGAAGGGAACCGGTTTTTTGCTGCTGGTGCTTGGTGTTATTGTAGTTTTTTCTTCGGCGGTGGCTATTTCGCTGTGGTCGGATGCAACGGCTGATCTGCTTAAGGAAGATCAGGTTACCAGAGTGCTTTTTGTTATGGAAAGTGAGGATGGTTCCGCGCTTTCGACCAATGTGTTTATGTATTATTCTCCGCTCCGTAAGGGTGTGATTATCAATATACCGGGGAATACCGGCGCTATCTATAAAAGCTTGAACAGGGTTGACCGCATTGATCAGATTTATGCTGAAAAGGGTGTGGACACCTATAAGAGTGAAATTGAAAAGATGTGCGGTGTGACCATTCCGTTTTATGTCGTGATCGGACTTGATAATCTGACTGAAATGACCGACATACTCGGCGGCCTTAAAATGCTTGTGCCGGAGCCGGTTGATGCGGTGTCTCCGGAAGGCGAGCGGTGGCTGCTGCCGTCCGGTTCGGTGCTGCTTGACGGTGAAAAGATTGCCGCATACATGATGTATGTGCTGGAGAATGAGACTGAGGCTGATGTGGCCGGCCGGCGGCTTTCTGTACTTGTGTCTTTTATGGAGGCGCTGAACCAGAATTCCGGCGGGATGCTGACCAAAAAGAACTTTAAGTTCCTGCGCAGTAAGATTGGCTGTAATCTGGATGAAGAAATGACGCGCAAG
>CACZQF010000030.1 GCA_902783245.1 uncultured Spirochaetaceae bacterium
CTATATTTATGTGATATACTTTTTTCATGGAATCACACCTGAATCAGCAGCAGGACGGCGGCAGTCTCCACCGTTCGCTTACACCAATGCATGTCTGGGCAATCGCTTTCGGCTGTGTTATCGGATGGGGCAGCTTTATCAATCCGGGCAAAAAGTTCCTTTCTACGTCCGGTGTAGCCGGTACCGCCATTGCGATGATCCTCGGCGCGGCAGTCATGATCATCATTGCCTTTTCCTATGCCTATATGGTACCGAAGTATCCCAAGGCAGGCGGCGAGTTCACCTTTACTAAAAACTGCTTCGGAAAAACCATGGCGTTCATCTGCGGCTGGTTTCTGGTAGTGGCCTACCTGACAAATGTCCCCATGAACAGCACGGCCATCGGCCTGATCGTGGACGGTCTGGATGGTCCGGCAGACATCTTGAAATTCGGTTTTCATTATACGGTAGCAGGATTCAACATCTACATGGGAGAAATGCTGCTTGCCATGTTCATCCTGATTCTTTTCGGATATCTGAACATTATCGGTGTGCAGAAAGCCGCGTTCGTGCAGACGGTGCTGTCATCGCTGCTTGTGCTCTGCGTGTTCACGCTGTTCGTTACTGCCCTCATAAGCAGCAAGGCAAAGGGCGTCAACATGGCGCCGGTGTGGGGCTTCAACAAAGCGGATGCCATGACAGCCGGAGCGGTGACAGCGAACATCTCTGATTTTGCGCACAAGGGCACATCCGGCGTGCTGGGCGCTATTCTCGCCACGTTCGCAATCGCGCCGTGGGCATATGTTGGATTCGATGCCATACCGCAGGCAGCCGAAGAATTCAATTTCAGCTTTAAAAAAGTTTCCTTTATTATGATCATTGCCATAGTGTTCGGCTGTTTTGTATATGTAAGCAACAACACGGTTGCCGCGGCGGCACTGGAAAACTGGCCGGAGCGAGTCATGGCGGGTGAATGGGTGGTGCTGGTGGCAGCAGAGGAGCTGCTCGGCGTATCAGGTAAACTACTGGTCGGGCTCGGCGTTTCCTGCGCCGTCCTGTCCGGCATCATGGGATTCTACCTGGCATCCTCACGGCTTATGTACTCAATGAGCCGTGACGGCTACCTTCCGGCATGGTTCGGCTGAGTGGACGCAAAGTACGGAACCCCGAAAAATGCCATGATTTTCTGCGTCATCATCAGCCTTTCAGGACCGATTCTCGGACGAGAGGCACTCGGCTGGTTCGTGGACATGAGCGCCATAGGCGCGTCAATCGGCTATTTCTTTACGTCCGCAGCCACTTTGGTAACGCTCAAAAAATACGGCGACGGCACCGCGTTCCTTAAAGCAATGGCCACCGCAGGCGTTGTGTTCAGCGCCATCTTCATGGTTCTGCAGCTGATCCCGATTCCGGGTTTGAGCGGCGTACACTTCGGCAAGGAAAGCTACCTCATGCTGGCGGTGTGGGTTGTTCTGGGCATGGTGTTCTATACCATGCAGCGGTCATTCTTTTCCGACAAAGACTGAGCGGAGCGGCGTTACAGCCGGTACCCGCGCCAGAATGCGTTCATAAGTCCGGACAGGTGCCGGACTTGCTCTCGGTCAGGTGTCGGACTTGCTTTCGACCAGGTGCCGGACTTGCTTTCGTACAGGTGCCGGACTTGCTTTCGGTCAGGTGCCGGACTTGCTTTCGTACAGGTGTCAGACTTGCTTTCGTACAGGTGCCTGCGTTGCTTTCGTTCAGCTTTCTGCACATTGCGAGCCATATATACACGTGGAAGCCGGCGAGGTACAGGGCAGATATTATCAGGATGAGTTTATAAAACGGTTGAGCCGCAGCAGACGTGACTGGGCGCGGTACATATTTGCCGACAAGGGGAGCGTGACTACACCTCCCGCTGGCTGTCCGGCATCAGGCATGCGCGCGAGGAAGGCCGTACTGAAGCAGTTTTCTTTCGAGCTTGAAAGTTGTCACCTATCAAACTGGAAAAGACATCATTCTCCAACTTCAGAAGGCGTATACGCCTTCTGAAGCCTGTGATTATATACAATAGACGTAGTTATCTTTTCTTGGGGCGGCAGGCTTTGCAGGTTCTGCCGCGTAACCGAGCGCACAATGGCCTATGCCCTCATACTCATCGGTGATTCCCAGCTTTTTAAGAATGTCCTTGCCAAAATCAGACTCGAATTCTTCTTTTGCCCGGTGAATCCAGATGCTGCCCACTCCAAGGCTTTCGGCAGCATTCATAAGGTTTCCCATAACAAGCGAGCCGTCATATACGTGGGTCAAAACATCCTTTTTGGCAAGAACGATCAGCACTACCGGTGCCCCGTAAAACGGATCAAAACCTTCGTTCCATCCGCCGATCTTTCTGTTCATCTCAGAAAGCTCATCACGCACTTTTTTGTCGGTCACCGCAATGATGATGGGACTCTGCTTGCCCATACCGGTCGCAGCGTACGTGCCGGCTCTGATGATTGCCTGCAGCTCCTCATTCTTCACCATGTCAGGCTTGAATTTTCTGCAGCTTCTTCTTGACTCCAAAACTTTCAGCGTCTCGTTCATCTTTCAGACTCCTCTTTAATATTTTTTGCAAACTCTGCCGCCGCTTTTAAATCCGACTCATCAGGCCGCCCCTTATGGATTCCCTTGAACTCGCCCTTGCAGTGGAACTCTTTTTCCATCATAGGAATACCGGCTTTATCAGCCTGGGCCTTAACTTTTTTGTACGTAGAATTAAGCATTGCGGCCGAGCCGAAGTTTACGATCATTCCTACCTTCTCTTTGTCCAGCGACCTGATAAACTCCTTTACCGCAGGATCAATGCTGAAAGCATAATATGAATTGCCCAGGAACAGCATATCAACCTTTTCCGTAACAGGCGTGCTGATCGGCAGCGCCTGTACTCCCAGCTCTTTTGCCACCGCTTCAGCAAGCTTCTTTGTATTACCCGTTTTTGTATAATACCTTACTGCATATGTCATGCTGACACCTCCAGATTTTTCCTCGTTCTCTTTGTATACATCACCGCTCTTAATAAAGCACTATTAACTTTTACACAAGATATTATTACACAAATATTTTGCACCGTCAAGAGAAATGTTTACTATGCAGAACAGCTGTACCACTCCGTCGCGGCTGAAGGTCAATATATTTTACCCGGTACCCTTAATACTTTAAACGCATTATGCCAAAGGCTTTGAACCGGTTATCATTTTCCGGATACTGGCGGTACGTGACGCCGTCAATATCATACACTCCATCACCATCAGTATCTTTCTGAGTGCTGTCGATAAAATAGATAATACCGTTCTGATTCTTTTCGAACAGCGCTATATGGGTCACAGAAGGACTATCCGACTCGCCCATAAAAATCAAATTTCCTTTTTTTAAATATGTCTTATCAATATGCGTTGAAGCATTCTGGTACATGTAGTTTGCAGTCATGTCTGAGACCAGAAGCTGATACTTTGTATCAACCAGAGCGTATTTGTAGCACATAATAATAAGGCCGGAACAATCCACCTTTATTGCACGGACCGGATCCTGTCCTCCAAGGTGATATACCGTATCTGACTGCTTATACAATTCTGCAAAATGGTATGCACGTTCTGCAATTTCTGCAGGAGCATCGATTTCTGTGTACTCGTGAACTTCGTCCGATACATTATCACAAGAAATAAACAGGAGCAGCATACCGGCGATTAACAGATTTTTGCTTTTCATCTACGTTCCCGGTGTACAATGCAATGCAGACGGTTTTAAATTGTCATTTGCGGTAAAGAAATCCATAGCTATCCTTTTTCGAGGTGCCCTTATCACATTGTGCACAAATATTGTTATAAAACGTAAAGGGTATATTTTCAATGGCACTATGATACATACCATAGGATAAAGACTTGATGAAAACAGACGGAGTTTATACGGCGCGGCTGCTGTGCTATAATGGGAACTAAGGCAGGAGTATATGGTTCAGATATTCGGTACATTAAAAAACTTTGACGTAAAGACCGCGCAGCGGTGGTTTCAGGAACGACGGATCCCGTTCCAGTTTGTGGATTTGAAAGAAAAAGAAATGAGCCGCGGCGAATTTGACAGCGTGGTGGATGCCATAGCAAAGCAGACCGGAAGCAGGGCAGCTGCCGTTGAGGAGCTGACCGATAAAAAATCAAAGGATTATGCAAGCATTGCATATCTTGATGACAGCGAAAAGCTCGACAAGCTGTTTGAAAACCAGCTGAAGCTGCTGCGACAGCCGGTATGCCGTAACGGCAGGACGGCTGCAACCGTAGGACTAGCACAGAAGACATGGGAAGGATGGAAATGAAAAGGAACGGAAACATACGCGGCAATTTTCCGCTGCAGACACATTTTATCGGCGTGCTTGTTCCCGAGGATATTACGCAGACCCTTGAGGACTGCCGCCGCTACATGAACGAAGCCTACGGCTGTAAGTCCGGCCACGCAACGCCGATTCACGTTACGCTGATTCCGCCGTTCCATCTGCCGGAGGAATATTCAACCGCCGACCTTGTACGTGCGATAGACAGCGGGGTACTGCCCCAAAAACCGGGCTTTACGGCTCATATCAATAATTTTGACGCTTTCGGAGACCGGACGCTTTTTGCAAAAGTCCTGCCCGATGCTCAATGGACTGAGCTGCGCGATGCCGTCTATACTGCGGTAGCGCAGGCCGCACCTCGCTGTACCAAAAAGGATGTCCGTCCTTTTACGCCGCATCTTACTGTAAGCAACCGCGACATTCCCGCAGGAGTGACAAAAGACGCGCTGCAGGTGATGAATGAACTGAATCTGGTACAGGATTTTCCGGTCAACAACATTACGATTTTTGAACGGAAACGCGGCA
>CACZQF010000031.1 GCA_902783245.1 uncultured Spirochaetaceae bacterium
ACGGCTGCATATGCTTTCCGTCAGGTTTATATGCTCGTCCGCCACACCTTCAAGCGCAATTCCGCGGACATCACTTCCATTCTGCAGTTTCATCATGTTTTTATCTTCCATACCATCGTACTCCTTTTTTTATATTTGCTGAGGCCGCATACACAGCGGCGTCGATTCAGGTCTTAAATAAAATAAGCGGTACAAGCATTTCTTTTTCCAGCAGCCCCGCATGAATTCCCACAAACCTGCGGGCTTCGGTGTCGTTGCGGAACAGCGACCGCGTACCGACGGCCACTCCCATATAGTCTCCCAGGAACTCGCGGAAGCGCGGATGCTCGGCGGGCGTATCGGTCAAACGTACGGCCTTGTTGCCGAACAGGCCTGACTCCACCACCTGATCCTGCGTCATAAGCTGGTAGTCATTTCCGAAATGCTTCTTGAATTCAGCCTCAAATCCTGCCGCATCGGCTCCCGCTCGCAGCCTGAACGATGAGGCACGCGGCTCCACGGAAGGCGCGCTGGACAGGTACGCATTCAGTTCAGGATACCGCGTAATGCTTTCATTTGTACCGTCCAGTTGTCCATGATCAGCCGTAACAACAATGAGCGTATCCTGTACCTGGCCGGCAAGCTCCGCCACCATGCTGTTCACGATATGTACGGTAGCGAGCGCATCAATGCCGCAGGTACCCTCACGGTGCATATAGCTGTCAGGATTCGGCCAGTAGGTGTAGATATATGAGCGCTCGTCGCGGCTGCACAAATATCTGGCAGAATCAAAAAGCTGATTAAGCGTGGTTATATGATGGGAACCGTATTCCGACACCGCATACGCATGGGCCTTGCCTGCCTGCGTGATGCGGTCATAGATGCTTTCATACGGAATATGCTCACGCGCGTATTTTTTTTCAGAAACCCGGGTACCGTCATCATAGATGTTCATGAACGGACAGATATTCGCACCAAGCTCCTCAAAATACATACGCCAGCCAAGCCATGCATGCTCCGACGGCGTAAGCCCGCTCTGCAGCGTTGTGGTGGCCGCGGTAGTGGTAGGCGGAAATGTGGATGTAATCTCCGCCGCCTGATGGGAACGCAGATAGCTTTCAGGCGGCAGCCAGTCCTGCAGGTTGCGGCTGCCCATCGCGTCAAACACCATCACAAGCACATGCTTATACGGCGCGCCGGAAGGAGAACCTGCCTCAAGAGCTTCGTCAAGTTCCGCCAGCCCCGGATGATACGGCTGCGCACCAAAGTACGCGATCACTGAGTTCGCCAGATTTACAATGCTGCGGCTGTAATCCGGATACAGTAAAGAATGCTGCATATGCGCATTATATCACAGGTTCCGTAATAGATATACCGTCTTGTCCACTAAATATGCAGGAAGTGCAACTTTACGCTCAGCGGCAGCGGAACGTAAAAATTGCTTTGCATACATATTCTTGACAAATCCCCCTCATGCCATACAATAAATCCATGAAACCTACGTCCAGTACCTGCCCGCGCATCATGCGGGCTGCCGCATTCGTGCTCTGCCTGTCCTGCCTTATGCCTGCGCTCATACAGGCAAAAGAAAAAGATCCGGCCAAAAAGTATAAGCAGATCATTTCTACTATCCTTGACTTCACGCAGCAAAAGTTCGTTGATGATATAGATGCAAAGGCCCTGTATCAGGGAGCCATGCGCGGCATGCTTGAGGCAACGGGCGACCCGCACACCGTCTATCTTGACGAAGACGACATGCACGCCATGCAGAACACCACTACGGGCAGCTTCGGCGGCGTGGGGCTCACCGTTTCCAAGGACACCCCGCGTACCCCCGGCGAAAAGGCCTATATACTGGTTATCTCTCCCATAGAAAATTCGCCGGGCGAGCAGGCCGGCATCATCGCGGGCGACCGCATTACCGCCATAAACGGCGAGCCTACCGACTCCATGACCATTGATCAGGCGGTGGCAAAGATACACGGCAAGATCAAAACCCCGGTGGAGCTCACCATCCTGCGCGGCGGCGTAAATACAGCGCCGCTGGAATTCAAGCGCACGCTCATCCGTTCAAATATAGAGGTCCCCACCGTAGCTTCCGCCATGATCGGAAAGACGGGCTATCTGCGCATCATCAAGTTCACGCCCGACACCGCGGAGCGCACAAAAAGCGCTCTGAAGGAATTCAAGCGGCAGGGCTATGATTCCCTGGTGATTGACCTGCGCAACAATCCGGGCGGCCTGATTTCCGCGGCGGCGGACGTAGCAGATTTGTTCATAGATTCCGGTACCATCTTCTATACCCTTGACCGCAACGGTAAAAAAGACGACATGTTCACGGCAAAAGCCCGCAGAACACTGGTTCCTGCGGAACTTCCCGTAGCGGTGCTGATAAACCGCGGCACGGCGAGCGCCGCAGAAATCGTATCGGCGGCGCTCAAAGACCATCATCGGGCATATCTGATAGGCGAAAAATCATATGGAAAAGGGTCGGTGCAGCTTGTAGTGCCGCTGAGTGCGGGCGACGGCCTTAAGATCACCATAGCGCGGTATTACACGCCGAGCGATGCATGCATAGACAAAACAGGTATCCTGCCGGACAAGGAAGTGCTGTTCCCGCAGCTCACCGAAGAAGCAGCCCGGCTGTATCAGGAACTGCTGGAAAAAGACGTGATCGGCGTCTATGTGCAGGATCATCCCGCCATGACGGAAAGCGATATCAGAGCATATGCTGATGAGCTGCAAAAAACGTATGATCTTGAGCCGCGCCTGCTGCGCCATACAGTACGCTCACAGGCCATGCGCCTGCGCGGCGGACTGACCTATGATCTTGACTATGATGTGCAGCTGACCGCGGCGTTGTCACTCGTGCACCAGCCGAATTATGCCGGGCTCACGGCGGCCGCAAAAACCTTAAAAGCGCAGGAGCAGACTCAGGCGCAGTAATTTGTTTCACCGGACGGTGCGGTGAACTGTGCGCCGCCCGGAACCTGCTATTCCGTTACCCGGTAGTCCCAGTTATGCTTAGGATACCGTCCCTTCATCTCCTTGCAGATTTCAGGCCACGCGCCCTGCCAGAACCCTTCCAGATCCTGCGTTATCTGCAGCGGCCGCCGTGCAGGAGACAGCAGTTTAAGCAGTACCGGCGCGCCGAGCACGCGCGGCGTAACAAAACAGCCGAATATCTGCTGTATGATGATCTCAAGTACCGGCTGAACCACAATGATGTCCGCCTCGGTATGCGTTTCATACCGCAGCTTGAATGACCTGCCGTTTGCCAGCGTCAGCCGACGCGGCACCTCCCGATCCACCGTACCGCCGTCCAGCCACCAGTACAGCGCGTCAAAGACCGTGCCGGCACTTACATCACCTGACGTAAGAAACGGCACAAGCCAGTCATGCACCTGCCCCGCAAGCTCCTCCGGTTCCGGGCTGTGCGCAAGCGGCGAAGCAGCCTGCTGGTTGTAGAACCGCGCACGCACGAGCAGCGACTGCGTTTCGTCCGACAGAGGCAGCCAGTCCAGCCCTTCGCTGATCACCGCATGGCAGACCGCCTCAACGGTGTCCTGTGCCTGCGGTACAAGCTGTTTTTCCGAAAGAATGATCCTGCCGTAGCACGTGTACTGCATCTTGCGGATCTTACGGCTGCCGGGTACGAATGAAACTTCCGTACGCACCTGCGTGCGGCCTGCAAGCCATGCTTCGGCACATTCAGCAGAAACCGGCGTACAGCTGTAGATGACGCCCGAGCGCTCACCGGCATCAACTTCCGGCGCTACAATCCATTCAGCGGCGCAGGCCTGCTTTCCTTCGGGGATGCACGCTATCCTGCCGGAAGGAAAGCGGTACATGCGGGCGCCCGGCTCCGTAAGCCGGGCAAGCCGGTCCGGAAATCCTGCAAGCAGCGCGCGCTGCTCAAGCGGTACAACCTGTGCCGCATCCCGGTGCGCATCACCGGCAGGCTTATCACGCAGGACTCCCTGCGGCAGCCGCCTCAGACGGCGGCAAATATCATCACGGAATTTTTTCTGTACGGCAGGAGCGCTGTCGCGGTATGACGAATATGCAAGCACCACCGGCACGGCTCCTTCGCCCTCAAGCGCCGCGCAGGCAAGGCGCGGTGTAAGCCCCAGCGTGAGCGCTGCCCTGCCGCGCTCCGTGCAATGCCCGTCAGCATCAAGACAGCCCAAAAGGAGCAGCAGCTCACGGGCAGCGTTCCATGCGGCCTTGGGCGGCATATCAAGCCACGAAAGCGTTTCAGGCGCGGACGCACCCCATTCCGCACATTCCAGCACAAGCTGCGCCAGATCGGTGCGCAGAATCTCAGGAGGCGTACGGCGCGGACGCTGCTCATGCTCCTTCCACAGGCGTACGCACCGGCCGGGCGCGGTACGCCCCGCACGTCCCGCACGCTGGTCCGCGGAAAAGGCGCTTTCGCTTTCGGTGACCAGCAGCTCCATGCCGGCGGCCACGTTCATACGGTTTATACGGGACAGGCCGGAATCTATGACCACCGTAACGTCGGGTACTGTCAGGGACGTTTCCGCAATGGCGGAAGAAAGAATAACGCGGCGCGGCTCACCGGGCCCGGGCGGACACAGCACCTTTTTCTGCTCGGCAAAGCTCACGGAACTGTGCAGCATCAGTATGTCGGCGCCGTATCTGTCCGCGGCACCCGAACGCACAAGCTCCTCCCGGCACCGCCTGATATCCCGTATGCCGGGCAGAAACACCAGAATGCTGCCGCCCGTCTGCGTACGCGCCGACCCGGAACCGTCCTGCCCGGCCGCCAGCTCCTGCATGACCGCCTGCGCCGCGGATATACCGCCCGCATACGTTATGTCCACCGGGAACTGCCGGCCGGGCACATTGAACACCGGCGCAGGGCCGTCATCACCGCCCAGATAGGCGGCAAGCGTCTGCGTGTCCATGGTGGCCGACATAACAATAACATACAGGTCGTCGCGCAGCTGCATGGCCTCCTTCAAAAAGGCCAGCGCCATATCCGCATGGATTGAACGCTCGTGGAATTCATCAATGACCACCACGCTGCAGCCTTCAAGCCCCGGATCCTGCTGCAGACGGCGCGTAAGCACCGCCTCGGTCATCACGAGCAGCCGCGTGCGCTCCGACACCGCGGACTCCAGATGCATGGAATATCCGGCGGTCTGCCCGGGTTCCTCACCCAGCAGCGATGCAACGCGCGACGCTATAGCCAGCACCGCAAGGCGGCGCGGCTCAAGCATATACACTGAGCCCGAAAAATGGCGCAGCAGCGCAAGGGGCACCGCAGTGGACTTACCGGCGGCGGTCTGTGCTGTAAGCACTAAAAACCGGGAACGGGAAGCTTTTAAGGATGTACAGATTTCATCAAGATAGGAAGCGACGGGAAGCCCTCGCACCGCCTCGGGATAAGGGGCGCCCGCCGTCAGCACGTCACTCATCGCGTGCCGGTCCGTCCGCGGCCGGAGCAGATTCCTGTGCGCAGCCGGTGTCGGAACTGCACGCCGTATCATTCCAGATTTCAAGCAGCCTGCTGTCTATGGATGATATGACGGAGCCGGGACGCAGCGAAATCCGGCGCGCCGTAAGCGCGTCGAACGTGCGGAACACGCCCGACAAAAATGAGCCGATTCTGCCGGGAAAATGCAGGCGCGGCGACACCGCAAACTGTGACAGGAATACCATGCCTATCAATATGCCGCTTTTATGCAGACCGCTTTCAAGCGCACCCTGCGTAACGTCCAGCCCTCCCACAGAAAGCAGCAGCTTTCCGTAGGGCGAAAGCAATGAAAAAAACACGATGCCCGCCACGATGATGACCGACGGCAGGATGCGCACCTTGCCGCGGCGCAGCAGCGTCAGCACAAAGAACACGGCCACCGCCGTCCAGGTGGCGCGCAGTGCCGGCAGCAGCAGAAAAACCGGCAGGCAGAGCATGGAAATAATGAACAGAACCTCGGGCTTTATGCGGTCGTTAAAGAACGACGAAGTCCGCCGCGCGATACAGGCCGGAAGCTTCATTTTGACCTCCCCGTATAGTCGGGCAGCAGCGCATACCAGCGGCTGCGCGCAATGAACAGCGTGCAGAACACTCCCAGCGCCAGCCCCGTAACCAGTCCCGACACGAGCAGCACCGGAGCGATGTAGCGGGTATTTTCACCGAACAGGATGAACCGCGCCAGCAACAGCTGTGCTATGTTGTTCGCAAGCGAGCCGGCCAGACTGATGCCGACCGCAGAGACGAGCGGCTTTTGCGGATTACGCGCGCAGGCAGCATGAACCGCCATCATGCCCAGCCCGGCGGCAAAGGAGCCGCCTGCCGAAAATACGAATATATACGAAAAGAACGTGCCGGAGATAAATCCCTGCCCCAGAATCTTAAGCAGGATAAGCAGCAGCGTGTCGCGCCTGCGCATCTTTGTCAATGAAAGCATCACGGGCAGATTTGCCAGCCCTATACGCATAAACGGCAGCGGTTTAGGCACCGCATACTCCACCGCCGATAAAAACATGCAGAGCGCGGCAAAAAAAGAAATCATCCGCCCCGTTTCCAGTTCACTGTCCTTCATGCCGCCGATTGTACCATATTTTACCATTGTGTGTCATTTGCCAGAGATGCGTCCGGATGGTATACTCCGTGCTATGAATTATTACAAAAACAAACCGTTAACCGTGAGCGGCCTGATCATGGCCGGCCTGTGCATCTTTATCTGGGGCATCACATTCGTCAGTACAAAATATCTGCTTAAAAGCTTTACCTCGTTCGAGATTCTGCTCGGACGTTTCGTCACAGCCTACGCAGGCTTATGGCTGCTCTATCCGCGCCCCATGCGCATGCTGCTTCTCCGTCACGAGTTTCTGTTTCTGGGGGCAGGATTCTTCGGCGTAACCTGCTATCAGTTTCTGGAAAACATCGCCATACATTATTCCACCGCAAGCAACGTGAGCATCATCGTCTCAATCACGCCCATATTCACCGCGCTCACCGCGCAGCTGTTCCTGAAAGAAAAACACATTACGCCGCGCTTCTGCCTCGGATTCGTCATCGCCATCTTCGGCATAGCGCTCGTCAGCTTCAATGGCACCGCCGTGCTCAAACTGAATCCCAAGGGCGATCTGCTCGCGCTCGGCGCCACTATATCATGGGGTTTCTATTCCGTCTTCGTTTCGCGCATCAACGCGCTCGGCTACAAGACGCTGCCCGCCACGCGCCGCATCTTCTTTTATGCAGTGCTCTGCATGCTGCCGCTCGTCATCATCGGCCTGCGCCCCGAGCTGCGCGGCGACATGCTGTTCGGCATTGCCGCGGACCCTGAGCTCAACATACGGCGGCTGCACAATCCGCTCAACTGGCTGAACATGCTGTTTCTGGGATTCGCGGCCTCGGCATTCTGCTTTGCGGCATGGAGCTTTGCCTGCCATGCGCTCGGCACCGTGCGCGTGACCATCGGCATCTATCTGGTACCGGTCATCACGGTCGTCTTCGCCTACTTTACGCTGCATGAGCCGATCACGCTCATGGGAACGGTCGGCACGGCGCTTACCATAGCCGGACTGCTGATTTCCGCGCAACGGCGGCAGCCGCGTATAAAGCAATAGTTTACCAAAGTATAAAATAATTCTACTATGGAAAAAACCTATAAAAGGAGTGATAAAAATTATATGAAACGGGTTCTTGCCTTTATGTTAGCCGCGCTCGTCATTTCGGCGGCGGCTGCCCAGAATGCAGCGGATGCGGTAAAAGTTTCTTCGCCGAACGGTGCGCCTGCACTTTCGCTTGCAAGCCTTGCCGAA
>CACZQF010000032.1 GCA_902783245.1 uncultured Spirochaetaceae bacterium
CTGTTAAGACTTTTGGAATTACCTGCATTATTTTTGAAAACGTAATGGTTCCCATATAGTCAGTATCGGCCGCCTGCGTGCCGTGCTCAAGTGTTTTGTATGCGCCGTTACCGGCCTGATGCCCGTGCCGCAGGCGTGCCGTGTCTTGACCTGACTTTTTGCATCTGATACCCTTAATAAAACGAGGGAGTATAACAAAATGACCGGAATTGTAGACTACAATGCAGGTAATATCTGCAGTGTGGAGCGCGCGCTGGATTTTCTGAAGGCGCCGTTTGTTCTTTCTAAAAAGCCCGATGACCTTGCCCGTTGCGACAGGCTGATTTTTCCGGGCGTGGGCGACGCGGAGTATGCCATGGAGCAGCTGCGCCGTACCGGATTCGACGTTTTTCTGAAGGAGTGGGCTTCAGCAGGCAAACCGCTGGCCGGCGTGTGCCTGGGGTCGCAGATTATCTTCGAACATTCTGATGAAGGCAATACGGACTGCCTGGGTCTGCTGCCCGGTACCGTACGCCACTTTGCGCCTGTGTGGAAGGAGCACGGGCTGAACTCTGACGGCAGCCTGAAGATTCCGCACATGGGCTGGAGCAGCCTGCGGTTTGCCCACGGCGGCAGCGCCCTGTTGGACGGCGTTCCTGAGCAGAGTGATTTTTATTTTGTACATTCCTATGTGATTCAAGTTCCTGACGCCACCGTAGTAAAGGCGTATGCAGAATACGGCATTGACGTGCCTGCGGTGGTTGAAAAGGATAATATTTCGGTATTCCAGTTCCATCCTGAAAAGTCAGGCCGGTACGGCCTGCAGATCCTGCGTAATTATGTGGGCGGCGATATTCCGTCCGGCGGTACGGACGGCGCCGAAGATTCCGCTCAGGAGGAAGCTCATGCTTAAAAAACGCATTATTGTCTGTCTTGACGTAAAGGACGGTCGTACGACCAAAGGCGTGAAATTCCAGAATAACCGCGATATAGGCGATCCGGTGCAGATGGCCGCCGAGTATTACCGGCAGGGCGTGGATGAGCTTGTATTCTACGATATTATGGCTTCGGCGCGCGGCCGCGGCCCCATCCTTGATCTGATTGCCAGAGTTGCTTCACAGGTGTTTATTCCGTTCTGCGTGGGCGGCGGCATCGGCACGGTGGAGGATATCCGCTCCACTATTCTGGCCGGTGCTGAAAAGGTGAGCCTGAATTCTCAAGCGGTGAAGAATCCTTCGCTGATCACCGAAGGAGCGCGGATTTTCGGCAACCAGTGTATCGTGCTGGGAATGGACGCGGCCAGGGACAGCGCTATGCCGTCAGGGTACCGCGTGTATATCAACGGCGGCAGGGTAAAGACTGATCTTGACGCCCGTGAGTGGGCACTGAAGGCCGTAGAGCTGGGGGCAGGCGAGATCGTGCTTAATTCTATCGATGCGGATGGTACTAAAGCCGGATATGAGCTTACGCTGACGCGCATGATCGCGGAAGCGGTGACGGTGCCGGTGATAGCATCGGGCGGCGGCGGTACCGTGCAGCACATGGCAGACGTTCTTACGGAAGGCCGGGCTGATGCGGCGCTTATAGCCACTATGGTGCATTCAGGCGAATATACGGTAGGTTCCATTAAGCGGGAGCTGAGCGCCGCCGGTATTCCAGTGCGGCTGTAAAAAGGAGGAAAGGCTGCATGGCAGAGTTTAAGGAGTGGTACAGCGATGACGGGCGGGTGTTCAACCGTGAGTTCCGCGCTATGTTCAGCCAGTGTACGATAAACCATGAGCTGAGCATTCAGGAAATGCTGCGGCTTACGTCCGATGTTGCGGTGGAAGACTACCGCATCCGCGGTATGTCTACGGCAGTTCTGGCCGAGCATAATATACTGATTCTTGTTTCGCGTATGGCGGTACGGTTCCACCGTATGCCCATGGCGGACCAGATCATTACGCTTTCTACCTGGGAAGAGACGCCGGAACCGCTGCAGCTTAAGCGCGGGTATCTGTTCAGCTCTGACCAGGGAGAGCCGCTTGTTTCTTCTATTAGTACGTGGCTGCTTGTAGATCCCGTGGTGCGGAGGATTATTCCGACCAAAAAGTTCACTTTGCGTCCGGATATAACGTATGAACGCCCGCATGACTGCATGGAGCCCGGCAAAATTCAAGTTCCGCAGGAGCTGGTGCCGCTGAACCGGCGCCCCGTGTGCTTTTCAGACCTTGACGGCAACGGGCACACGAATAATTCCCGCTATGGTGCCTATACCGTAGACTGTCTGCCGCCTGAATATCAGCAGAAGACATTTACAGATTTTAGGATCAATTTTGCCAAGGAAGCCATGCTCGGAGATATGCTGCAGATGTACGCCGCGTTCGATGATGCAGGCCGGAAGATTACGGTGGTCGGCCGTAAGGTGGACAGCGGGGAGACATGCTTTGAAAGTGAGTTGTACTACTAGGCGGTGGCGGGAGGCGGCAGCCTGCTGTGTCGTGCAGTCAGCCACCGTTTTGACCCGACCAAGGTCGGGCCGAAGACCTGAGGGCAGGCGCCGCGCAGGACTTTGTGTGCGCGGCATGCTGTACGCTGCGGCGCTGCTGGCGCTTGTCTGCGCCGTTTCCTGTGCGGGTGTGCGCGGCACCGCGGTCGGCATGGTTTCTGTGCCTGCCGGTACGCTGCGTGATGAAGCGGAATGGCAGCACGATGTAACATTTCCTGATTGGATGGAGCAGGCGTCGGCAAACACGAGCGCAAACAGCGTGCTGACCTTTGCATGCTACCGCGGGCAGGGCGTGGTGTACGTAACGCCGCATGAGTCCTGTACATCTTTTTCGCTTTATATCAATAATCATAAAATCGACACCTCCGGTATTCAGGGCGGCGAAACCGTTGCCGCCGATATTTCGGCCTATACGCGCAACGGCGTGAACAGCCTGCAGGTGTCTGACGTCATGCCTGAAGATCTGCAGGACGCGGTGCGCGTGCGGATTCCGTATCCGGTGGTGCTCGGAGGCCATGCGGCCGCTGGTGCTGCCGATGCAGCGGTATCGGCTGAGCGGCGGATTGCGCCGCAGGCGTTTGAGCTGATCGATCGTATTGTGAGCGCTGACGTTGCGCACGGGTTTACGAGCGCGCAGCTGGCCGTAGTGCAGGACGGAAGACTTGTGTACCGGAACTGCTGGGGGCAGGTTCAGACGTATGATGAGACCGGAGAACCCGTGCGCGCGCCTCAGGTGACGAACGATACGCTGTATGACCTTGCGTCGGTCACGAAGATATTCGGCGTGGTGTACGGAGCACAGTATCTTGTGTCACGCGGACTGCTCAAGCTTGATGAGCGCGTGTGCGATATTCTCGGCGAAGAATTCGCATCCGAGACCGTGGACATTACCTATCCGAATAAGGAAAAGATTCCGCTTGAGCAGAATAAGGCGTGGAAGCAGACTATTACGGTACGGAACCTGCTGTGCCATACGGCAGGATTTCCCGGCGGTCCGAACTATTTCAGCGACCGCTACGATGTATCCACCGGCGACTTTGATTCTGATAACGGCAACGTACTGTATTCCGGCGCGGACGGCAGTCCTGAGACCAGGGCAAACACGCTGCTTCAGCTTTTCCGTACGCCGCTCTTGTATGAGCCGGGTACCAGACTTGTGTACAGCGACGTGGATTTTATGCTGTTGTGCTATATCATCGAGTCCGTGGTGCAGACCGATCTGGATACCTTTCTGCGCAGTGTGTTCTGGGAGCCCATGGGGCTGCGCCATATCACCTATAATCCGCTGCAGCATGGTTTTACCGCCGATGACTGCGCGGCAACCGATCCAATGGGCAATACGAACGCGGGGCTTATTTCTTTCACGGGCGTGCGTACCGGTGTGATTCAGGGCGAAGTGCATGACAGTAAGGCGTGGTACTGTATGGGCGGCATTTCCGGCCATGCGGGCCTGTTTTCTAACGCGACTGATCTGGCGTATCTGGCGTCGGTAATGCTTACGGGCGGCTGGGGACAGTACCGGTTCTTTTCGCGTAATACGCTGGATTCGTTTACGGCGCCGCAGAGCTTTGAGTTCGCTGATTACGGGCTTGGCTGGTGGCGTCAGGGTGAATATCAGACGCCGCGCCACTTCGGAACGCTGTGCTCCAGCGGTGCGTTCGGACACCAGGGCTTTACGGGCACGCTGGTGTTCGTGGAGCCGGCATATAATCTGGTGGTTGTGTATCTGACGAACAAGATTCAGACGCCCATGATTCCCGGCGGCGAGCTGATGAACCAGTTTTTGGGCGGACAGTATACGTCTTCCGTGGTGGGAATCGTGCCCCAGATTCTGCTGATGGGGCTTGGACAGTCTCAGGAAGACGGCGCAGGACTGCATGCGGCATACAAGAGCCTGCTTGGTGACATGGCGCGCAAGTCGCTCAGCATTGCGGCAGCCAAGTCTGGTACGCCCGCCGCCGCGTGCTATGACGCGGCATACGATGCCATCAGGACCGTGTATGAGCGTTATTAGCGGTACTGACCGTGCCGTACGGCGGGGGTGCCGCGCCGCGGCATTGTGCGCGCTGTTTTTTGCTGTATGCGCGCTTGCATTTCCTTCTTCTGTGGTGCTCGGTGACGAGCAGTTTGAGCTGTACCTGCCGCTGCTGTACGGTAAGCGTACGGCGCTTTTTTCCAATCATACGGGTATCTGCGGCGACCGGTATACGGTGCCGGGCGGTACTGCTGTTGCGGCAGTCGCATCTGAGGTTACTGCCGGGGTGCCGTTCGGGACGGCTGCTGACGGCCGTGCCGTGGAGTACGGAGAGCATATCCTTGATGCGCTGATTGCGCGCGGTGCGCAGGTGACCGTGGTGTTTTCGCCTGAGCATGGTTTCAGGGGAACGCAGGATGCCGGGCTGTCGGTGCATGATGAGGTGGATGCGCGGACGGGTATTCCTTTGGTTTCGCTGTACGGCAGCGCGATGCATGTGCCTGATGCGGCCGCAATGGATATGTTCGACACGCTTGTTGTTGATATTCAGGACGTGGGGCTGCGCTACTATACGTATTATATTACGCTGTATCATCTTATGGACGCCTGTGCCGCTGCGGGCAAAAACGTGATAATTCTTGACCGCCCCAATCCGAACGGGTTTTACGTGGACGGTCCCGTGCTGCGCGACGGCTATGAGTCCGGCGTCGGTATGTTTCCGATGCCCACGGTGTACGGTATGACGCTCGGCGAGCTGGCATGCATGATCAACGGCGAAGGCTGGCTTACTGCGGGGCGTAATGCCTGTGAGCTTACGGTGATTCCTTGTAAAAATTATACGCACCGCACGCGGTATGCGGTGATCCGTGCGCCGTCTCCCAATCTGAAGAGTATGCGGGCGGTGTATCTGTATGCTTCCGTCTGTTTTTTTGAGAATACCGCCGTGTCGCCGGGCCGTGGAACTATGTATCCGTTCGAGCTGTACGGCAGCCCGGTTTTCAAGGATGTTCCCGGCTGGGACTTCAGCTTTGTGCCGCGCAGCATACAGGGTGCGTTGAATCCTCCTTTTAAGGGTCAGACGTGCTGGGGCAGGGATCTGCGCGGGGTGCCGGTGGAAGTGATTCTGGAACGCGGCGTGGATCCTTCCTATGTGGTGGATGCGTACCATGCCTGCCCTGAGATGCAGAAATCATCTTTTTTCGGCCGGCCCGACAGAAAGGGCAGGTACTGGATAGATCTGCTGAGCGGGTCTGATGAGCTGCGCACGCAGATTACAGCGGGCGCTGATGCCCGCACCATAAAGGAATCATGGCAGGCTGATCTTGCGCAGTTCAGGGCGCGGCGCCGGCCCTATCTTTTATATGAGGAATAAAGTCACCTTGAAAAACGCTTTCGTGGCTTTTTCAAGAAAGCCTGCAAATGCCGCAGGTACGGGAGGTTTGTTGTGAAAATACATGTGCTTGGATGCGCCGCAGCCGGCGTACTGACTGCTGTTCTTATGCTGACGGGCGGCTGCGCCACCACTGCAGCGGGAAAATCAATATCCGACAAAGCTGCGGCTGACGGCGGTGCGCAGAAGGGGGCTGAAACGGTGGTTAAAAAGGATTTTTCGGCATACAAGACTGCTGAGCAGCTGCTTGAGCACCTGACGCTTGAGGAAAAGGTTGCACAGCTGTTTGTGATCCGTCCTGAGCAGCTTGATTTTTCGCTGACTCCGGCGCAGTCACAGGAAATGTACAAGGACGGACTGAAAAAGGTGCCGGAACGGTTTGCGCAGGCGGCCGCCGATTATCCGGTGGGCGGTTTTATTCTGTTCGGAAAAAATATTGAGTCGCCGGAGCAGCTTCGCGCGCTGACTTCTGATCTTGCGCGGATCAGTGCGGTACCGCCGGTCATGGCGGTGGATGAGGAAGGCGGCCGGGTGGCACGGCTTGCCAGATCTGAGAGGTTCTTTCTGCCGCAGTTCAAAAATATGGCGGCGGTAGGCAGAACCGGTGATCCCGAAAACGCGCGCGGCGCCGGGCAGATTATCGGCGGATATCTTCTGTCATATGGTTTTACCGTAGACTTTGCGCCTGTAGCCGACGTGAATACAAATCCTGAGAACATTGTGATCGGTAACCGTGCGTTCGGTTCCGATCCGGAGGTTGCCGCCGGTATGGTCAGAGCGTTCCTGAGCGGGCTGCATTCTACGGGCATGAAGGGATGCATTAAGCATTTTCCCGGACACGGCGATACTAAGGGCGACACGCATGCTGACTATGTGGCGGTGGACAAAAGCTGGGACGAGCTGAAACGGTGTGAATTGATTCCGTTCGTAAAGAATCTGGATGTTACCGACTGCGTGATGGTGGCACATGTTACGCTTACAAAGGCTGCGCATGACGGCTATCCCGCTTCGCTTTCACGCGAGCTGATAACGGGCAGGCTTCGCGGCGAGCTCGGATATGACGGCGTTGTACTTACGGATGCGCTTGCCATGGGGGCGATCGAAAAGAACTACGGTTCGGGCGAGGCCGCCGTGCTTGCCTTTGAGGCGGGCAATGACATTCTGCTTATGCCCATGGACTTTGTAGCTGCGTACAATGCGGTGCTTGAGGCGGTAAGAAGAGGCCGTATCAGCATGCGGCGGCTTGATCAGAGCGTGATGCGGATTCTGCGGCTCAAGGATTTTTAGTCCGTCGGCCGGCTGCATCCCGGATGTTACCGGCGCGGCGTGCCGCTCGTGCCGCGCGGTACGAGCGTGCTTTTGTACTCAATGCGGGTAACGATCTCTTCTTCCGGCAGACCGAGCCGGGAAATCAGCAGCCCCGCCGCCTTCCGGCCTTTTTGTACGATGCAGTGGTCTATGGTAGTCAGATTCAGATCATGAAACTTTGACGGGAATATATTGTCAAATCCGCAGACGCTGTAGTCTTCCGGAATGGCGAACCCCGCGTCCTTAATGGCATTGATGACACCATAGGCTACCATGTCGTTCGTGGCCACGATTGCGGTCACTTCCGGCGAATTGGTCATACATTCTTTTGCAAGCTCGTAGCCTGTCTCATACTCTACGTTCACATTCTGCAGCTCGTACGCCGCGGTAATATTCTTGGAATATACTTTGACCTTGTGTACGTGCTCATGCATTGCGCATTCTGACTCAAGTCCTGCAAGACGGCTTGTACGGGCGGTGTGCTGTGAGTTCAGACTGGTTGATACGAACGCAATGTTCGTGTGTCCGAGCGATATAAGGTGCTCCGCCACGAGCGAGCCTGCGCTGAAGTTATTTATGTCCACGCCGTCAAGCTGAAGGTTTTCATTGTGGTCGCCTACGGCAACTACGGGCAGCTTTTTGCTCAGCGCAAGGGCGGTTTCATGCAGCTGCGGTATCATGGTGAATATAACCCCGCACACTGCAGGATTCTGCTGCACCAGATCAAGAATTTCTTTTTCACGCTCCACATCCCAGTAGGTATTGTACAGCATGGTGGTCATGCCGTGGGCGAACGTTTCCATATCTATGCCCTGTATGAGCGTTGAGTAATACGGATTGAATACTGTTGGACAGATCTCAAGAATGGTTCTGCCGGTCTTTGCCTTTGTGTAGCCGGTCTCCTTTGCGACAGCAAGTACTTTCTGTATTGTTTCTTCCGAAAAGCGGGAAAGCTTTTTGCCTGACAGTATCATGGATACGGCCGCCGTGGACACTCCTGCTTTTTCTGCGATCTCTCTGATGGTCGGTGTATTCCTTTTCATTTTATGCTATCCGGTTCTGTGTATTTTATACGTTATACGGCAAACTCCAGCATCCTTCTCCTGTGCGGTATGAAAGTACGCCAGTTTGTTTAATAAATTGTTTAATAATTAAACATTTTATTAACTTACGTATGTACAGATTTTACTATTGATTTTTAAAACGTGCAACTAAAATATTGCATATTAAAGACTTAAAATTTTCAAAATAAAATTTGACAGATAAAGAATTAGCATTTACAATAAGTTGTATGTTAAAGATGTGCTTATGGTTTAACTGAAAAGTTCAACCTTTGTTAACCAGTTTGTTTAACAAGCGTATCTAAGGTAAAACGGATTGTTTTTTAGGAGGAAAAATGAAAAAACTGTTGTTTACCGCTGTGGCGGCTGTTGCCATGACGTCTGCGATTTTTGCAGGCGGAAAGAAGGATTCAGGTATTAGCCCTGAGCATCCGCTTATTCTTAAGCTCAGCCATGTATTCGCGCCCAATGAGCAGCTCACTAAATCACTTGCCATTGTGTGTGACAATATTAAGGCCCGCACGAACGGTGCCATCGAAATCCAGCAGTATCCGCAGAGCCAGCTTCCGGTCTATAAGGACGGCGTGGAGCAGGTAGCTCAGGGTGCTAAGTTCATCTCAGCTGAAGATCCGTCATATATCGGCGACTATGTGGGCAACTTCAACGCGCTTGCCGGTCCTATGCTGGTCAATAACTTTGACGAGTATCTGTGGCTCACCAAGAGCAAGCTGGTTTCTGATATGAAGAAAGAGCTTGAGGAAAAGCATCGCATTAAGGTTCTGTCGCTTGACTATATCTTCGGTTTCCGCAGCATGATGACAAACAAAGTGATTACCAAACCTGAAGATCTTAAAGGCATGAAGATCCGCACTCCGGGCAGCAAACTGTATGTCGAAACGCTCAACTACATGGGCGCAACCGCAGTTCCCATGGGATTCTCCGAAACATTGTCAGCAGTACAGCAGGGCGTTGTAGACGGCCTTGAGGGTACCGTTGACGCATATGCAACCAACGGTTCTGCAGAAGTTGCCAAGAACATGGCGTTCACCAACCACCTGCTGGGCGTGTGCGGCGTATACATCAATGCTGATCTGTTCAACTCTATCCCCAAAGAATATCAGAAGATCATTCAGGAAGAGTTCGACAAAGGTGCAAAGCACATGGTCAGCGAAGTTTCAAACAACTACGAGTCAACCAAGAAAATGCTTGCTGAAAAACAGGGCATTAAGTTCAATGACGTTGATCATGATGCATTTGCCGCTCGTGTTGCCCCTGTCTATGAAAACAAGGACATCATGAAAGGCGCAGATCCTGACATTCTTCAGAAGATCCGCGCAGAAATCGCCAAGATGCCTAAATAAGGCCGCTTGTCCTTTATTTGACTGACGAAAAAGGCGGGCATGCAGGTATGCGTCCTGCGGCCCGCCTTCTTTTTATCAATTTTGTACACGGATTAAGATATGAAAGATGTGAGTTTAAAAAAACTTATCGCGAATTTTGAAGAGATTGCCGCGGCGGTTTTTATTTCCGCCACTACACTGATCGTTATTGTCAATGTAATCCTGCGGTATTTCTTTCAGAGCCCCGTATCCTGGTCTGAGGAAGTGGCCACCGGCTGCTTTGTCTGGGGTGTGTTTTTAGGCGCCGCGGCCTGCTATAAGCGCAAGCTGCATGTGAGCGTTGATTTCCTTATCAAATATGTGCCCGACGGCGGTAAAAAGCTGTTCAGGGTTGTGATAGATCTTATTATGCTGCTGATAAATGCATATATCATTTATATGGCGGTAAAGTATGTGAAAGTTTCGTACCGTAAGCCGACCGCGGTTCTGGGGATTTCCTCCGTGACTATCAGCGCGTCCATACTGGTGAGCTTTATACTTATGACGGTGTATTCCGCGATCTTTTTGATCAAGGATGCGGCCGGCAAAACCGTTGGAACGGAGGTGGAGGCATGATCGCATATCTTCCCGCTATTCTTGTATTGGTGCTGTATTTTACAGGCATACCGATCGCCTTTGCGCTGTTCGGTTCTACGATTGTATTCTTTGCATTTATTGAGACCGGAACGCCGGTTGCGCTGCTGCTGCAGAAGTTTGTTACAAGCACGCAGTCGTTCCCGCTCTTGGCCATTCCATTCTTTGTCATGGCCGGTTCAATTATGAACTACAGCGGCATAAGCGGAAAGCTTATGCAGTTTGCCGACGTGCTCACCGGCCATCTGCCTGGCGGTCTGGCGCAGTCCAATGTTCTGCTCAGTATGCTTATGGGCGGCGTTTCAGGCTCCGCGAACGCCGATGCTGCCATGGAAAGCAAGCTGCTGGTTCCCGAGATGGAAAAACGCGGTATGGGCAAGGCGTTCTCTACGGCTATTACCGCTGCGTCTTCTGCGGTGACTCCGGTTATTCCGCCGGGAATCAACCTGATCGTCTATGCGCTTATAGCAAACTGCTCTGTGGGCCGTATGTTCGCCGCGGGCTATGTACCGGGCGTGCTGATGACGCTTGCGCTTATGGTGACGGTACATGTGATTTCAAAAAAACGCGGCTATGTTTCTACTCGTGAGCGCCGCGCTTCTCCTAAGGAACTGCTGCTGCAGGCAGTGGATTCCATCTGGGCGCTGCTGTTCCCCTTCGGTATTATCTTCGGTATGCGCGCAGGTCTGTTCACGCCGTCAGAGGCGGGCGCCATCGCCGTACTGTATACGATCGTCATCGGTAAGTTTGTGTATAAGAATCTGGGTAAAGAGCATATCATTCCGATTCTGCGTGAAACCGTATACGGCACTGCGAGCGTCGTGCTTATCATCGTTGCCGCGAATGTGTTCGGATACTATCTTAACTATGCACGCATTCCCCAGTCACTGACTGCATTCCTGCTGAACATTACGAAGAACAAGTATGTAATGCTCATGATCTTCAATATCCTGCTGCTTATTCTGGGTATGTTCCTTGAAGGCGGTGCGGCGCTTATTATTCTTGCTCCGCTGCTTGTGCCTGTAATTACGTCGCTTGGCGTGGATGTGATTCATTTTGGTCTTGTGTGCATCGTGAATATTATGATCGGCGGTCTTACGCCGCCCTTCGGCTCCATGATGTTCACCTGCTGCGGTATCACCAGCTGTAAGGTCGGTGATTTTGTCAAAGAGTGTATTCCGTTCATTGTAGCGCTTTTGATAACGCTGCTGCTTATCACGTATATCCCGTGGTTTACACTTGTCGTTCCGAATGCTATTTATGGAGTTGCGGGCTGATGCTGGTAATAGGACATAGAGGCTGCCATTACAGGGGCTATAATCAGAATACTATCAGGGCCATCAGAAAAGTGGTCAGCGAAGGTGCGAGGGCATTTGAATTTGATGTTCAGCTTACCAAAGACCACAAGATGGTGGTGGTTCATAATCTTAATTTGTCCAAGGTGTCTGACGGCACGGGACTTGTACGCGAAAAAACGCTTGCAGAAATCAGGGCGCTCCATGCCGGAAGTGTAGCGGACGGAGAGGATTCTATTCCGCTTTTGTCAGAGGTGTTTGACCTGTGCGCTTCGTATGCCAAGCAGGACAGGCCTGCGATCCATCTGGAGCTGAAAGGTGATGACACCGGCAGTGCGGCGGGCGGCCTGATTAAAGAATATGTGGCTGGGGGCAAGCTGGATCTGGATGACTTTTTGATAAGTTCGTTCAGCTGGCCTGAGCTGACCGCAATGCGCAGGATTATGCCTGAGATAAAAATCGCGCTGCTTGACGGTTCAATCAGACGCAAGACGCTGCTGCCTGATCTTGCCGGCCGTGACGCGCTTTTTTCTAAGATATTCAACTACGGCGAAGAAAACTTTATGCTTCCGTTCTCTACGGACTATGAGCAGAGCTGCGCGGTGATTGCCCGTGAAGTTTCTGATCCTGCGGTGCGCGCCGTGCTGGAAAAAGAAGTGAAGGCTGCGCTTACCGGCGGCTATTATAATGACACGCTGCTTGATACGGCGGTGGCGATGCATGCTTTTTCTGTGAATCTGTGGTACGACACGGTGTCTGCGGAGTTTGTTGCCAAGGCGCATGCACGCGGACTGAAGGTGTTCGTGTATACGGTGAATAAAGAAGAAGATTTGCGCCGTCTGCCTGTGCTGGGCGTGGACGGATTCTTCACTGACTACTGGGCAAATTCTGTGGCGTTTATGCAGAAGGAAAAGCTGCTGTAACCGTCAGAAATTATCTTGGCAAAAAAACGGCGGAGCGGAAGTGATTCTTCCTGCTCCGCCGTTTTTTTAGGGCTTGTGAGCCTGTGCGTCATGATCAGTCAAGCTTGGGGTTGTCCACTTCGATTTTGTCCTGCTCCTGGAATGGCGCCAGCGATGATACCATGCGCATGACGGCGTTCGAGCGGTTGATCACATAGTGTACTTCCTTGGGCTCTATGTGGATGAACTGACCTTTGGTAAGGTGGTGCACCACATTGTCCACCACAATATCGACTTCTCCCTCAAGAATGTAGAAGTTTTCTTCCATGATGTTGTGATAGTGCGCGCGGAAATCCTGTCCGGCCTGAAACTGTACGATCGCAAAATTCATGCGCGGGCCTTTCATCAGATATTTGGGGCCGTGGTCGCCGAACCGGTATTCTTTGTCTTTTTCATCTACAATAAACATACTATAGCCTCCGTTTGTGTAGTGTACCTGCGGAAACTGAAGTTTCCGCAGGCAGATTTATATTCTTTTTTTTAGCGACCGCCTGCTGAAACTGCAGCTCCGGGCGCCGCCCACATATAGTTTGTAACGCCTTGATCGGCAAGGTCAAGCTGCGCCTTGTAGGCCTTCTGCCATGTGCCGAATGCATTCATATACAGCTCGTGGTTTTTCATGTCCGGCTGCAGCGTGGTTTCAATGCGCACCATGTGCTGCGCAGCCTGTGTTATATCTGTGTAGATGCCTGCTCCTACGGCGGCTATCATGGCCGCGCCGAGAGCTGTGGCTTCCTTTACGACCGGCACGCGTACCGGCAGGCCGATCACGTCGGTGACTATCTGACTCCAGAGCGCGCTCTGTGCCACGCCGCCGCCGATTGAAACGCTCTGCGGCAGCTTGCCCACATTGTTTTTAATGAGCTGCATGTGGCCGTAGGTAACGAGCGCCGTATTCTCAAGTATGGCACGGTAGAACGTATATTTGTTGTACTTGCTGCTGTCAAGGTCAAAGTTGGTGAATGTAGGTGCGGCGTGCCGCCATGAGGCAAAATTCATGACGTCGCTGAACGCACAGATCATTCCGTTGCTGCCGGCGGGAACCTGCTCGGCATATTTGTCCATGATGGCATAGGTACCGGTGTTCTGTGCCTGCGCCAGCTTTTTTTCTTCCTGACAGAACGCTTCCCGGAACCACCGCATCACCAGTCCCGGCTTAAACGCCAGCGCTTCATACTGCCACAGCTTGGGCTGTACGTGGCAGTTAACGCGGATGGTAAAGTCATCAGCAATGACGGGCGAGTCGGTGTTGTATTCATACTGCCAGAATGAACCGCCGAATATGGCCGCCTCGTTCGCCTTGGTAATGCCGACGCCTATGGTGCCCAGCTGTGCGTCACCGCCGCCGATGATGAGCGGCGTGCCTTCTGCTAGTCCGGTTTCGGCAGCCGCTTTGCCGCTTACCGTGCCGGCCTGCGTGCCGCTTTCCTGTACGGCGGGGAATATGTCATCGCGCAGCCCGCAGCGGGATGCAATGGTTTTGTCCCAGTTTCTGGAAGCCAGCGAAAATAAGCCGTTCGTAGAACCGTTGCTCGGTTCCACAATAAGCTTACCGCACAGCTTGTAGATAAGCCAGTCATTGAACATACCGACGGCTGCGGTCTTTTTATAGACGTCCGGAAGATTGTTTTTAACCCATAGAATACGCGGAATGGCGCTCAATGAATATGTCTGTCCCGACTCAAGGTACAGCTCGTGTTCCAGCGTGGCGGATGCGGCCTTGAGCTCAAGCACTTCTTTTGTGCTGCGGGCGTCAACGTTAGCACAGGCCCAGATTTCTTTGCCCTGAGCGTCATACAGAATGATGCCCTCGCGCATGCAGGTGGTGGATATTGCCGCAATGTCGGCGGCAGCTATGCCGGTTTCTTTAAGTACTCCGGAAATACAGCTTTTTGTCAGCTCCCAGTTCGTAGTCCAGTCAAAATCCATGCTGCCCGGATACCGCGGATCTTCCCGGTGCGTCCATTCTTTCTGTGAGCAGCCGATTTGATTTCCCTGCACGTCGAACAGAACCGCGCGTACTGAGCCGGTTCCGGCATCGATGGCCATAACATACTTAGCAGACATTATTTTCCTCCTATATCGAATGAATCAGCCAGTCTGCGGTGGATTCGTTGGTAACAAGAATATTGCAGTACCGCGCTTTGACGGCAGCCCGTATGGCTTCGTACTTTTTTTTGCCGCCCGCAATAGCTATGACGTTATTCAGGCCCTCAAGCTTTTCAAGCGAATAGGAGATCAGATGCTCCTCCGCCGTCGTAATGATAGGGGTACCGTCTTTATCAAAGAAATGAGCGAGTACATCGCCCACGGCACCTCTGATTTTTAAAAAGTCAAAATCTGTTTTTGGTATAATGCCTGATTTTATGACCGTGGCATCATCGTTCATGCCGCCGATACCGATGATGGTGCAGGCGGCGTTTTTGTGCATCTGTGCTATTTCTATGACCGCTGCCTCTGAGCTGATGGCCTGCACCATTTCTTTGGTGGATGCTTTGAACGGTGCCGGAATCAGGTACAGGTTCGCGCTGCTCAGCAATGCCTTGGTATTGAGCAGATAGATACTCACGCCGCCGGTAAGCGACACGTAGGTGGGACGCTTTTCGGACATCTGGGCAAAATGATTCATCACCCTGCCGGTGGTGTCTCCGTAGCCTACGTTGATCACCGGGTTGTCCGCAAAATATTCATCTATGTACAGAGCTCCGGCATGGGCGAGCGTGTCGGTGAACTGATTCGGATCCTGGCTTTCCGGATCAGGAATGACGAACGCATCTTTGAGTCCGGTCTTCTGGATAAGCTGCTGCTCAATTTCAAGCCGGTCGCTGTGCTTGTTCTTGATCTTTATCTGGATGACGCCTTCCTGCTCCGCTTTTTCCAGCAGACGAAGAACGAGCATTCTGGAGATATTAAGCTTTTCCGCTATATCTTTTTGAGTTTTCTTCTGTATATAGTAGTACCATGCTGCCCGAATGATCAGTTCTTTTTCTGTTTCTATGCCTGTTGCCATTACTGTGCCGATACATGTCCCATAGTGAATTAAAGTGAACAAATGTTCACTACAGAAACAATAATATCATAGGGTTTTGAAATCCGCAAGAAAATAATTTTATTTTTAAGAGGATTGGCAGTTTTTACGGCTCATTACATTAATTTTCTATTTTTTATTTGACAATTATTCATTTCAGATTTACACTGAATGTGAAAAATGTTCTTAATGTGAACAAAAGTTCGTTTTTTATATAAAAAGAGGGAGTACGTGTAACGATGGAAGGACGTGATGTACCGATGCTTTCTGTAAAAGATGTGCACAAATCGTTTGGAACCAACGCCGTTCTTAAAGGAATAAGTCTGGAAGTATATCCCGGAGATGTGCTCGCCATGATCGGCGGCAACGGAGCCGGAAAGAGTACGCTCGTAAAGTGCATTATGGGTATAAATAAACCTGACTGCGGTACGATTACCATAGACGGCAAACCGCTTAAATTCGGCAGCCCGTCAGCTGCGCTTGATGCAGGCGTATATCTTATACCGCAGGAGCCCATGCTGTTTCCGAATATGACTTTGGAAGAGAATGTGCTTATGGGGATAAAAGGTGATATGGGTGCATTGCATGCGCGCCTGCTGAAAATCCTTGACCAGCTGGGCTGGAAGCTTGATCTGGCCCGGAGCGCGCGCACGCTTTCGATTGCGGAGCAGCAGCTGGTTGAAATACTGCGCGGACTGATGCGGGAAGCTCATATCATGTTCTTTGATGAGCCTACTTCATCGCTCACCTTTGACGAAGTTAATTCACTGTTTGCCATCATAAAAGACCTGCAGAAGAAAAAGGTCGGTATTATCTATATTACGCACCGTATGAACGAGGTGTTCGAGATTGCGAATACCATCTGTCTGCTTGTTGACGGCGTGATCACGATGAAAGGTGATGTAAAGGATTTTACCTATGACATGCTGCTTAAAGGACTGATGCAGAAGGGCAGAAGCGACACCCCCTGTAAAGTACAGGAGACCGGCACCGCGAAGTGCGCGGAGCGCAAGCTGGTGATGTCGCTGAAAAACTACAGCGGCTATGGATTTGCCGATGTGAATCTGGATGTCTATTCCGGCGAAATCCTCGGCATGGCAGGAGTGGTCGGCGCGGGACGAACCGAGCTTGCCACCACGCTGTTCGGCAGGGACAAAGTGCTTTCCGGTCAGGTGCTGCTTAACGGAGAGGATATAACGGGACTCAAAACAAAGGCGATCATTGCCAAAGGCATCAACTATCTGCCTGAAGACCGCTTCCTGAACGGTATCTTCCGGCTTGCCACCGTGCGCAACAATGTGATCTCTGCCTGCCTGAGTAATTCCGGCGGTGTTTTTGTACGGCCTGCCGAAGAAAAGAACCTTGCCGCAAAATACATCGATGACTTTCATATCAAGGTGACCGGAGATGATCAGATCATGGGATCGCTGTCGGGCGGCAACCAGCAGAAAGTAATTCTGGGCAGATGTTTTTCAACGGATCCCAAGGTGGTGATTCTGGACGAGCCTACCCGTGGTGTTGACGCCGGCGCGCGCAGCGATGTTTATGCCATTATCCAGGAGCTGAAAAAGACAGGCATTGCCATCATCCTTATCAGTTCCGATATGGAAGAGATTATGACGCTGAGCGACCGTGTGGTGACTATGTACCGCGGCAGGATAAATCATGAGTTCACCAAGGATCAGATAAATGAAGATGATCTGATGGCTGCATCCTTCGGTGTAAAAAAAGCAATGGTGGAGTCTTAAAAATGAGCGAGCCCTGCAAAATGAACTGTATAACCAGTATAAAACGGTTTGCAAAAATCCGTGAAGTATTTTCGCTGTTTGTTGTGATTGTGCTGTTTTTGATCGTCGGATTGGTTAATCCCGATTTTCTTCAGAAACGTAATCTTATGCAGACGGTCAATTCCAGCGTCGTGTTCGGCCTGCTTTCTATTGGTATTGCCTTTGTACTTATCATCGGCGAAATAGATGTTTCTGTAGGTGCCGTAATGGGACTGACGGCTGCCGTAAGCGCCACGCTTATCCGTGACGGTTCTCCGTGGATTGTGGCGGTTATCGTGGCGGTGTGCATCGGTACGCTGTGCGGTCTGGTAAACGGATTCGGCCTTATGTATCTGCATATTCCGTCCATCATCATCACGCTTGGTACCAACGGAATTATCCGCGGACTGATCTATGTGTATACGAACGGCCGGTGGGTCGAAAACCTGCCCTACGCCTATAAGGCGTTGAGCCAGGCGACGCTCGGCGGTATCACGTGGTTCTACTGGGGAACGCTTGTCGTAGCTGCGGCGGGCACGTTCTTCCTGAAGCGGGTGCCCTGCGGCCGGAACTTTGCGGCGGTGGGTGACAATATCGGCGGCGCAACGCTTATCGGTATTCCCGTGCACTTTACCAAAATGAGCGCGTTCGTGCTTTCATCAGTGTTTGCATCGGTTGCAGGTCTTATCTACGTAAGCCGCATCGGTTTTGTAACGCCGATCGCGGGCAACGGATATGAAATGAAAGCGATTGCGGCCTGCGTACTTGGCGGCATCAGCCTGTCGGGCGGCGTAGGCTCCCTGATCGGTGCTATGATCGGCGCGGTGATTATGGCGTCCATAGACCGTATCCTGGTGTTCTTGAAATTCTCATCTGACTATGACGGAACGATTACCGGTATTCTTCTGATAACTATTGTGGCGGTTGATGCTCTGCTTCAGCACCATTCGATTGAAAAATCCCGGCGTATGCGTCTGCTTGCAAAAACAGCGCAGGAGGAACAGTAAATGAATCTTGCTGATATTAAAAAAAGAATAACCTTCGGCAACGAGCTGCTGCTGGTATGCGTCATTGCCTGTGAAATTATTCTGTTCGGAACGCTGAATCCGCGCTTTCTGCGGCCTATGGTATTGTTCGGCTCTATAAACGATTTTATTTCTATCTGCATCATCGCGCTGTTCGAGACGATGGTCATTATTGCCGGCGGTATGGATATACAGGCCGGATCCATCGTGGGTCTGTCTTCGATTGTGGTCGGCGTGGCGTGGCAGCAGTGCGGCATGAACATCTGGGCCGCCTGCGTGGTTGCGGTCGTTGCCGGTGCGCTCTGTGGCCTGCTCAGCGGATTTATCATTGCATACGCAAAGGTTCAGCCGATGGTGGTTACCTTGGGCGGATCGTTCCTGTATTCGGGTCTGGCCATTTCCATCACGCGGCTTGCAAAGGTGGAGCTGTACAAGGGTATCAGCGGATTCCCCGATGCCTTTACCGGATTCACCAAGCTGCGTCTGTTCAAGTTTGTACCGACACAGATCCTGCTGTTCCTGGTCATGATCGTGATCGCCTATATCATCCTGCATAAAACAAAATACGGCCGGTATGTGTATATGTGCGGCATTAATCCGAATGCGGCGGAATTCTCCGGCATCAACACAAAAGTGGTTGTCATGACCACCTATGCGCTGTGCGGCATGGGCGCCGCGCTTGCGGGCATTGTGCTTACGTCGTATCTGGGAACTGCAAAAGCCGATTTCGGTAAGGAGCTTACGCTTCCGATTATTACCGCGGTAGTACTCGGCGGTACCGCCATTACCGGCGGTGTGGGAACCATTGTCGGTACGGCATTGTCGGCGCTTGTCATCGGCATCATGCGGTTCGGCCTGTCCATGGCGGGCATGAATACCCAGTATCTTGATATTCCGGTCGGCATCCTGCTGATCGTTATCGTAGCATTCCGCGGACTTTCTGCAGAAGGCGGCAGTATCCTGTCTTTTGCCAAACGAAAGATCCGTAAATGTAACTGAAAGGTTACAACAAATAAAACAGTTTTTCTCTCGAGGAAAAGGGAAAAATAGGAGGACACAATGAAAAAACTGTTGTCGGTAGCTTTGTCTATGGCGCTTATCAGCGGTATGGTCTTTGCAGGCGGTAAAAAAGATGGCGCCGGTGCATCCGGCGGAAAGAAAAAGGATGTTGTTGTTGTATTCATTCCGAAGGTCAGCGGCAACGCATTCTTTGAAGTTGCCAATGAAGGCGCTCAGGAGCTGGCAAAGAAAGTCGGCTTTACAATCAAATATGACGGCAGCCCCGATGCAGCCGTTGCCAATCAGGTAAACATCATCAACAATGCGGTTCAGCAGGGTGCTGATGCAATCGTTATCTCAACTCTGGATGCAGGCGGTGTTGATCAGGCTCTGAAAGCTGCCCGCAATGCCGGTGTAGCCGTCATGACATGGGACTCTGATGCCGTTGCATCTACTCGTCAGCTGATGACTTCTCAGGGAACTCCTGAGATCCTCGGAAAAATGCTTGTTGACATGGGCGTTGACTCTCTGAAAGACAGAGGCGCTGATCCCAAAGGCGCGATCAAATACTGCTGGCACTATTCACAGGCTACGGTAACTGACCAGAACTCATGGCAGGTTGCCGGTGAAGCATATATCAGAAAGAACTATCCGTCATGGATCAATGTTGCTCCTGATAACTACTACAGCAACCAGGATGCAGAAAAGGCAATCACCGTTGGTGAAGCAGTTCTGTCAGCACACAAAGACATTGACCTGATTATCTGCAATGACTCAACGGCTCTGCCCGGTCAGCTGCAGGCTGCACAGAACCTGGGCCTGAACAAGGACAAGGTTTCTATCACCGGTTTTGCAACTCCGAACGCAATCAAAGACTACTGCCGCGCCGGTATCCTTACCCGCTGGGGTCTGTGGGATGTTAAGATTCAGGGCGGAATCGCCTGCTATCTGGCTTACTGGGCAGCAACCGGTCATACGATGAAAGTAGGCGACACCATCAATGTTCCTACCATCGGCGATGTGAAAATCGAGCCTAACACCGTTCTGGAGCCCGGCGCTTATACCGCCGCTGATTCCGGCGTTGTGCTTCTGCCCGAGCGGGCTGTCTTTACAAAAGACAACATGGACAACTATAATTTCTAGGCTGAAAGAATCGGCTTGAAAAGCCCGGCGCTTTGCAGGCTGATTTCTGATTTTGTGATTTGTAGGAACCGGTGCCGGGCTCAGCCCGCACCGGTTCTTTTGTACATTACCTAATTATATGGAGGGAAAAAATGGCAGATTTGGACGGCCTTAAAGTAGCCCATGATTATCATGTGGGTACTCCTTTTGCGGTAGACGGCAAATTTCATGTAAAGGGCGCGGGTAACCTTGACTGGGGCATGAAAAAGCACCTGTCTAACATTTTTAATCCGAAGTCCGGCAACACGGTGATGTTTGCCTTTGATCACGGATATTTTATGGGATCTGTTTCCGGTTTGGAGCGGCTTGACCTGCTGCTGCCCCGCCTGATGCCGCATATTGATGTGCTGATGGCCACCCGGGGCGCGCTGCGCACGAGCATACAGCCTTCCTGCTGCAAGGCGGTGGCATTGCGTGTGAGCTCCGGCTCCTCCATGCTCAACGAAGATCTGAGCCATGAAGTGGTTGCCGTAGATATTGAGGATGCGATCCGTATGAACGCTGATTGTCTGGCGGTACAGACGTTTATCGGCGGAGACGGACAGCTCCAGAGCATTGATAACCTGTCAAAGACGATCAATGCGGCCATGCGCTACAGCATTCCGACGCTCGGCGTTGTTGCAGTCGGCAAAGACATGGAGCGCACGCCCAAATACTTTAAGCTTGCCACCCGTATTATCGCGGAGCTCGGCGCTCAGATGGTAAAGACCTATTACTGCGAGAACTTTGATGAGATCGTAGCCGCTTGTCCGGTACCGATCGTCGTTGCAGGCGGTAAAAAGCTGCCTGAAAAAGAAGCTCTGACCATGGCATACAACGCCATCCAGCAGGGTGCGCGCGGCCTTGATATGGGACGCAATATTTTCCAGTGCGTACATCCTGAGGCTATGGCTGCCGCTATCGGAAAGATTGTCCATAACAAGTTCACGGACAAAGAAGCGTTTGAATTCTACACAGAAAAAAGCAGCAAGTAACTGAAACAGATGGTCGTATAACGTAACGAATAGACCTGCCGGTGCTTAAAGGCTTTTCGGAGCCTTCAGGTACCGGTTTTTTTATGCTTGTTACCGGTCCATGATCGTAATTTCTACGCGGCGGTTACGGGCCTTGCCTTCCTCCGTTTTATTTGTGGCGATGGGAACGGTTGCGCCGAGGCCGCGTGTAAAGATGTGGTACGCGTCCTTTACGCCGAGCGTAATCAGATAGTCGGCTACTGCTTTGGCGCGCTGCTCAGAAAGCGTCTGCCGGGTGGCGGCGCTGCCTGCAAGTGCGGTGTGTCCGCTTACGAGCAGATCATTATCGGGGAATTCTTTAAGCAGAGATGCAATCTTGCGCAGCTTTTCCTTTTCGCTGTCCTGCAGAATGGCAGAATCCGGCTTGAACTGGATGTTTTCAATGCTCAGTGTAAGGCCTTTGTCGCCTTTGGTGACTGATACGTTCTGCAGCTGCAGCCTGCCCACCGCTTCCTGCAGCTTCTGTACGTTTTCTTCTGTGGCGGTCCGCTTGAATTCGGTGATTTCAGAATGCGTGGTGCCGGTAAAGCGGTAGATGTTACCGTATGAAGTGGTGAGCGTGATACGGAATTCTTCATCATAGTGGTCTATGGCACCCCGTGAGCTGTCCCAGTAGATAGTGTGCTTTGACACGCCCATAGTGGTCATAGGATATTCTGCGTAGAGCGCAGTCCGGGGACTGTTTTCCGGTTCGGGCGCCTCAAAGTACAGCGAATAGGTGGCGGTGATAACGTCGAATGTTTTTCCGTCTGCGGTTTTCTGGCCTTCATAGGTGTACACGGCGTCAAACGGAACCAGATACGGATACTCCAGCGCGAATGTTCTGCGCAGATCATGCGCCTCGTATCCTGAGTGCTGCCATGTTTCGCCGGGCTTTACCGGCTTGTCGGGAAATACTGGCATATCGCGTACCACCGGCATGAAGTACTCCGGCTCAATAGTCAGCTCACCGCGCGGGCTTTTAGTGTATTTGCTTTTATACTCTTCGTTCCATGTAAGGCGTGTGCCGGTTACACCGCCCCGGGATTCATCGGATGTCATGAATGAAGCTTCGTGGATTCCGTTACCGTCTTTATCGATTCCGGTAACATGTATGGCTATGCGGCTGACGATTTCTGAATGGTGGTTAGGAACATTGTTGATATACACATCTTCCTGTACGGTTGAAAGAATCCGGTATGTGTCGTCCTGCTTATATTTGAACGTAAAAAGCTTTGCATCGTCCTGCTGTGCGGACATGATCGCACTGCCGGACAGCAGGACCGCTGCGGCAATACTAACGAGCTTTGAGTGTTTTTTCATAACATACCCCCGTTTCTGTATCGGCAGGTTTCTTTGTACAGAACAGTACGGAACGTGATTTTGCTGGCTGCGGGTACAGTGCAGTTGAAAGGTCTGTGAATGTTGGATACCATGTAGATATGAAAAAAATCGATTTTATCTTATTTATGGGACAGTCCAACATGGCCGGCCGCGGGGCGGTTTCTGCAGAGCACCCGGAGCCGGTTCCGCAGCTTATCGAGGGCGCCGGCTATGAGTACCGCGCCGTATCCGCACCCGGCAGGCTCAGCCCTCTGGAAGAGCCGTTCGGCATTACCGAAAACCGGGCTGACGGCATAAATGATCCGAGAAAGTCCGGATCAATGGTGACTTCGTTCGTCAACACGTGGTATACCTGCACCGGCATACCGGTGGTCGGCGTTTCGGCCTCAAAGGGCGGCTCAAGCATTCTGCGCTGGCAGCCGGGTGCCCCTTTTATGATTGACGCCGAAGAACGCGTAAAATCTGCGCTCCGCTTTTTTGATGAATCCGGCATAACAGTTCGGCGCAAGCTTCTGCTGTGGTGCCAGGGCGAGTCTGACGGCGACTGCGGCATGAGCGGCAGTGACTATATCAGTTATTTTACAAAAACGCTCGACACGGTGCTCGGCTGGGGACTTGAGCACTGCTATATGGTAAAAATCGGTAAGTATAACGGCAGCCAGAACATTGATTACAGTATTATCCGTAATGCACAGGAAAAAATTGCAAGCACCGACAGCCGCGTTACTATCTGTTCCCGTCTGTTTGAGACGATGCGTGAGCGCGGACTGATGAAAGATGATTTCCATTATTTCCAGGAAGGATATAACGAAGTAGGAGCGGATGCCGCACGTACTATATGCTCAGAAAAATAAAAACTGCCCCATCAGAAACACATGCATCGGTATGCAAAAGATTC
>CACZQF010000033.1 GCA_902783245.1 uncultured Spirochaetaceae bacterium
ATACGTATTGTCGTATGCCTCGCAGTCTGTGTAGGAACCTTTGGCATTGCCCACAATAAAAAAACCGCCGCCGATTTTGGATCCGGTTACCTTGCAGCCCTTGAACACCGGACAGGCCTTTTCTGTTACGCGCACACAGGCCCTGTACGTATCGCTTATGATACAATCGGTAAAGCGGGCTTTGACATTGTGATCACATAACACCCCGTGCGCACTGCCGCCTTCACCGACACTGGAACCGATGGTACAGCCGATAAACTCAGGCTCCGCATTGTACCTCAGATCCACTGCGGAGCAGGAACACCGAATGACAGTACAGTTCTTAAACACCGTACGCACCGTTTCGTCAAAACTATTAGGTCCACAGACACCGCGTTCCATATCCCGAATTTCGCAGTCGGAAACAGTACCGCCGGCATTGGATGTCAGATTTATGCCAGTGACACAGTCATACACCTTACACTTTGACAGAACCTGTCCTGCGTCATTACTGATTCTGATGCCACTGTCAAATCCACATACCGTACAGCCGGTAAACGTACCGGCGTCAGCCCGGATACCATCATCATCGGCAGCCACACCATCACACCCGCCTGCAACCGTACAATCCGTAAACTGAGGATTTGAACCGCCCAAACATATAATGCCGGAACTTACAATATCGGACAGCGTACATGAACTGAATGCAGGGGAAGCCCCCTGACCGGTAACGGCTATACCGGTTCTACAGTTTTTAAAAGTACAGTCCGTAAAAGAGGCATCAGAAGATCCGGAAACCGCATCAAACAAAAGACCGCATCCGGTTGATTTAAACGCTTCATCACTGTCTTCATCAGCAGGGGAATACGTAATGTCATGAACTTTTAAGCCGCTTACCACCGGAGCCGCCTGATCGCTTACTACAAAACCGTAGAAACCGTTGAAACTCTCGCAGTTGCGGTATGAACCGGAAGCTTTTTCAAGCACGCCGATACAGCATCTGTCCATGATCAGGTCAGAAATCTGCGGATTGGCAGTTCCTTTTACAACCAGATTGGCATCACAATCTTCATTACTGCTCTTAAAAGCCAGACCGCTGATTACGGCATCGGCAGTCACTTCAATGTCATCAGCTGCCAGCTGTATACAGGCACCGGGCTCACCGATCAGGTGCACCGGTTTATCGACGCTGAAATCGCCTGCCCAGGTACCTGCCAGAACATGTACCGTGCCGTCCGCTGCAACTGCGGCCAGCGCATCCTTAATGGACGTAAAGCCGTCCGCGCCGCCCACCGTCACTTCCGTACGCTCGCCTGCCACATCGCAGAGCACGCCGAACAGCAGTCCCTGTGCCTTACAGGCGGCGGCATCAAGCGGAACTGCCTTCTGCCCCTGCGCCAGTGCCACCACGCGCCGCGCTCTTTCCTGCCAGCTTTTGCCGAGAGGCTCAGCTGCGTCCGCAAATCCGGCGCACAGTCCCTGGGCCTGGCTTAAAAAGTCAGAAACACCGGTTTCTTTATAAACGGCGCACAGGTATTCAGCCTGCCGCGCCTGCACCTGCGGCTCATCAGGCCACAGCATCATAGTCTGGTTCAGCACACGCTCGGCAGAGATCAGGTCTCCCGAAGCCATGGCCGCATCTATACGCACAAGATATACCGTCAGAATATCGGCGGTGATTGACTCCGCCACCGACAGCGCCTTTCCGGAATCGCAGGCGGCAAGCACCGGCAGGTATACCGTAAGCACGTCCTCGTCATATTTATGCCGCTGATAGACAGGCTCCGCAACCGCAAGCGCGTCCTGCGCCCGGCCATCTTCATAGAACATGTCGGACGCGCGCTTGAGGTTCACCTTTTCTATGGTGGTCATCATGGATTCCGGAGCAGTCTTGCCGCGCATCTCGTTCTCAAGCTGCATGGCGCGTTCTACGGTCAGTCCCAGCTCCTGCCGCTTTGCATTGAGCAGCTGCCGCTCCGACATATCGATGCGGCCGTCGGCAAGCACCTGATGCAGCAGTTCTTTATAGGATTCCTCTGATGAAGCCTGCGCGCTTGCGCTGCAGTTTTTGCACAGTCTGCTTGCGCGGTCATAGCAGTCGGCGCACGTAATTTCGCCGCAGTGCATACACGTAAAGCTGTCCGCCATAAGCAGATGCTTGCCGCATACATGACAGGTCACCACCTTGCGGCTTTCATCCTCGTTCTTGATAATCGTAGCGTTACCGGATATATGGGTTTCTTCCTTATGACCGGTCACATCGCCGGCAATAACGTTCTTGTCGCCCATGCTGAAGCCGGCGGCCTTGGCCAATCCGTTGCTCTGACCGTCCTGCCGCGCACCGCACTCAGGACAGAACTTCATTTTGAGCGGCAGCTCCGCGCCGCACTGTATGCATTTTTTAACCTGCGGAGCGGGAGCTCCGCATTCCCCGCAGAATTTCATTCCGTCTTCAATCTCAGCACCACAATTACTGCATGTCATATGTATGATATCCATTATTTTCATGAATTCGGACGGCATCAACGCAGGCATTGACCGTCCATTTTTATACTATACCATAATTCACGAAGAACGTATAGAAAGCAGACTACAGAGTTTCTGCTTCCACAGCTTTCATACTGGACGAGTCAGGAACCACGGGGTACAATACACCATGCTGTTCCGCCGTAAACATAGCCGTTCGTTCTTTTTTACCCTGCTCTGGTCTTTTTTGTGTACGGGGCTGATTCCCGTGGGCATTATCTGCGTGCTGATGCTTACGGGCACCGGACGATATGCGGACTCCTGGTACAAAGAAACGGTGCAGAAAACTGTGGATTCTGCTTCAGGTCTTATTGAATTTCTTATTGTACAGGCGGCGCAGCGCTCTCAGGAAGTGGCGCGCAACAGCACCTGCGAATCTTACGTTACGACGCCGGGCACGGAGCCTGCCCTGTCCGCGGGGACTGCCTATATCACGCAGCTGTGCACCGGCATGGCCGAAAGCGGGCTGTATACGCCCTATCTTATTCCTATCCGCAACGGGCGGCCCGCGCTTGGTGCGGGTTCGATTCCCGGTGACTACCTGGTTCCGGCGCAGACCGCCGTAACCGCCACGTCTGCGGCCGTTCCTGCGGCAGTGCAGGACGCATACAACAACGGGCAGAGCTTTGCCGTGATTGCCCATCCGCACCCGCAGCTTGCCGTACCGCTGGCAGTGGGGATTCCCATTACCAATAACGGCATCATGCACGGCTGCGTGATTACCGATATTGCGCGCGATGCCTTTTTCAGCGTGAACACGGGCAGCATAGGCGGCATCAGGGATCTGGTCATTACGGACAAAAAGGGCTGTATTATTTTCAGTCTGCTTGAACCGGGGCGCGAAGGTCAGTACACCACTCCGGGCACCAACGTGCGGCGCGGTCTGGAATCTGTGTCGCACCGGGTGCATAACGGCATTACCGTAACCGTATATTATCCGCAGAGTCCTATGCGCGACTTTTCGCGCAGGTTCACAACCGTCATGCTGGTGGTGCTCGGGGCAAGCCTGATGTTCGCCGTGGGATTCAGCCTGCTTATTTCCCGCTCTATTTCGCGCCCGGTGCTGCTGCTTGCGCGCACCATGCGGCAGGTGCAGGGCGGCAACCTTGACGTGCAGTGCCCGCTGCCGGGCCGCCGGCCCTTTGCGCCGGACGCGCAGCAGGACGACATTACCTTTCTTATAGAGCAGTTCAACGATATGGTGCGAAGGATCAAAGACATGCTGGCCGAAGCCGTGCTCAAGCAGCAGTTCCTGCGGGCGGCGGAGGTGCAGGCGCTGCGCAGCCAGATAAATCCTCACTTTCTGTACAATACGCTCAGCTCAATCCGCTCCATGGCAAAGCTGCAGGGAGCCAAGGATGCCGCGGAGATGGTGACCATACTGGCGCGCATCCTGCGCGAGGGCATCACGCTCAACGCCGAGCTGAGCACCATTGCAGAAGCCGTACGGTTTGCAAAAGACTATTTTCTGATAGAAAGCTACCGCTGGCCGGGGCGGTTCACCTACCGCGAGCACATAGATGCGGACATGGCGGCGGTGCCCGTGCCCCGGCTGGTCATACAGCCCGTGGTTGAAAACGCGCTTGTGCACGGACTGGAAGAAAAGGCAGGCCCGGGCACGCTTGAAATAAGCGCGGTGCGCCGCAACGGCATGGTGGTCATTGCGGTATCCGATGACGGCCGCGGCATGGACGAGCATGAGCTTGAATCGCTCAGAGAATCGCTGAACCAGGACTCCGTTGCCGTGGCGGAAAAAAGCGGAGCCTCATCTTCGGGCATAGCGCTCATCAATACGCACCGCAGGCTGCGGCTGCTGTACGGTGCCGAAGCGGGGCTGCGCATCTATTCATATCCCGGAGAAGGAACCTGCGTGGAAATCTGCTATAAGCCGGAGGAAAGCAATGTATAAAGTGGTGGTGGTGGAGGACGAACCGAACGTACGCAAGGAGCTGGTGCTGTGCACTCCATGGGAAGAAAACGGCGTGGTGTTCTCAGGAGAAGCCGAGGACGGCGAAAGCGGCGTTGCGCTCATCACTTCGGTGCACCCTGACATTGTGCTTACCGACATCCGCATGCCCCGCGCCGACGGCCTTGAGATGATCAGGCGCGTAAAGGCGCACATTGCGCAGCAGGAAGCGGACATACATACAGGCATGTACGTGGAGCCGGAATGGATCATCATTTCCGGATACTCCGAGTTTGAATACGCGCGCAACGCCATGCAGCTGGGCGTGCAGGAATATGTGGTCAAACCCGTGGAAGAAGACAAGCTCCGGGACGCACTGCAGCGCTGTCTGGCACGCATAGACGAAAAGCGGCGCATACGGAGCATGTCCGCCGCCGCTGACAAAGGCGGCGCGCTGCAGTTTTTCAAAGAGTATCAGGGCAACGGCGACGACATGAACGGCTACGTGGCAAAGACGGTGGAGCTTATACGCAGCCGCTACGTGCAGGGGCTTGCCATAGAGGACGCCGCCGCGCAGCTGGGCATTTCGGCCGGGCATCTGAGCCGTCTGTTCCGCAAGGTTACGGGCTATACGTTCACCGACTACCTTATGAACGAGCGGATCGCACAGGCGGCGCGGCTTTTAAAAGAAACGGATAAAAAAGTATATGAAGTGGCCGACCTCGTGGGCTACGAGGACGGCAAATATTTCAGCCAGATTTTTAAGCGCATAACGGGCTTTACACCGCTGGAATTTAAATCCCTGTAGCAGTATACCGGGCGCTGCCCGGGCATATGCCCGGTATTGCCCGCCTGCGCCGCTGCCGGCCGTTTCTGCAGCGTTTACAGCGCCAGATTGGTTTCGGCGCGGATGTAGTCCGCCGCTTCTGCCGAGGTGGTGAACTGATGGGCCTTAATGCCCAGCGAAGCCGCGGCGACCACATTGTCAATCATATCATCAAAGAAGAACATGTCCTCAAATGCGTACTTTTCTGCATTCCGGATAGCATGCCAGAACGTAATGTCGGGCTTGGCCTGTCCCAGCAGGTTCGAGGCATACACCGCGTCAAAGCAGTCGTACTCGTGATGGTCAATATGGTACTGGTAGTGCACGTCTATCGTGTTCGTGCCGCACACCACGCGCTGGCCGCATGATTTGAGCGACTCAATGAGCTGCACCGTGCCGGGGCACATATCCGGATGGAAGAACTTCTGCCAGTAGTTTTCCTGCGGCACGGGCCGCCCCGCGCGGGCAGCCATAATCCGCAGGTTCTCCATGCTGGAAATATCACCGCGGTGCGCGGCCTGCAGCAGCCTGCCGTACACGGAGCGGTAATCTACGTCGTCAACGCCGACGGCGCGTGCCACATCGGGCCAGAGCGAGCAGTTGTTTACAACCACGCCGCCCATATCAAAAATAAACAGCTTGTTCATAACCTGCGCTTTACCCTACTCTTTGCCGGCTGAGTACATGGAGTTTCCGCCGATAAAGTACTTGGACAAGAAGATGAACAGCAGTATCATCGGCAGACTTGCAAGCACCGCAACCGCCATCATGGCGCCCTCATCGGCAAACTTTTCTTCTGCAAAGCTTGCAATGTAGGTGGGGATGGTTTTAAGCGTCTTTTCCTGCGCCACCATAAGAGGCCACATCAGGGAGTCCCACTGCTGGCGGAACGTCAGGATTGACAGCGTGGCAAGCGCGGGACCGGAGTTCACCAGAATGATTCTTCCGAAAATCTCGGGCTCGGAGCAGCCGTCTATGCGCGCGGCGTCGATAACGTCGTCGGGGAACGTCTGCAGATACTGACGCATCATGAACACGCCGAACGCATTCACCATGAACGGCACGATAAGGCCCTGGTACGTGTTCTGCATGTGCAGGTTCAGCACAACCATGTACAGCGGTACCATGATCGTTTCAAACGGAATCATCATGGTCATCATGATGAACATGAACACCACTTTGTTTCCCTTGAAGTGGAACTTTGCCAGGCTGTAGCCGGTGATTGACGCAAGCAGCAGCGTGGTGGCGGTAACACAGGACGACACGATGAGCGAGTTCAGAATGTTTCTGATGAACGTAAAACGGCCGTCGTTGCCCGCAAGCGCCTTGTAAAAGTTCACCCATTCAAACCGCCGCGGTATCCAGCGGTAGGGCATGGTGGTAATGTCAAGCGACGGCATCATGGATGCCGTGAACATGAATGCAAGCGGCACCAGCACAAGGAACGCCGTACCCACCAGGAAAATAGTCATAAGGACGTCCTTGCCGCGCTCGGGCAGGTACATCATCAGGCCGATGTAGAGTATCGCTGCAACCAGTATGATAATAAGAAACTGCATGGCCCCCTCCTAGTACGCAACATCGTCCGAGCGTGAAAAGTTCAGCTGCAGGACGGTAAGCAGAATCATAAAGATAAACAGCAGGACGCTCATAACGCAGGCCCGGCCGATATTGTACTCTCGCAGCGCCGTGTTGTAGATGTTCAGCGTAATTACGTTGATCGGCGGAACCGGTGAGCCCGCCTGCGTGAACAGGTACTGCGTACTGAACGTTTTAAGGCACTGAAGCATGGACATGATGGACACGAGCAGCGTGGTGGGCTTGAGCAGCGGCAGCGTGATGCGGAAGAACACCTGACCGCGTGAAGCGCCGTCGATCGTGGCCGCCTCATATATGCTGCTGGGGATCTTTGACAGTCCTGTAATGAACAGTACGGTAAAGTATCCGATGTATTTCCAGAAATAAACAACCATGGTTGAAATCTGCAGCGTGGTGGTGTCGCTGAGCCAGCGCATGTCCACGCCCTGGCTGTGCATAACAAAGTTAACGGCCTGGTTTGCAATGCCGCTCGGCTGGAAGATAACCTGCCAGATAAGAGCGGCAACTACAGAAGAAAGAATGGCCGGCGCATAATACATAGTCTGCAGCAGGCGTGAGCCGCGGCTGCGGAACGTAAGAAATACCGAAAGAATCAGGCTGAACAGCACGAGCGCGCTGAACGTGCCTACGGTAAAGACAACGGTAGCCCGGACAGAATTCCAAAAGTCCGGTGAAGAGAATACCTTCACATAATTTGAAAAGCCCGTGAACACAGGGGCTTTCAGGGATATCAGGTTCTTTTTACAAAAGCTCAGATAAATTGCATTCAGAATAGGATAAAAAGAAAAAATAGCAAAGAATACCAGCGAGGGCATGACAAATATCCACCCCCACAGGGAAATCTTTTTTTCCAATGATTTTGCCATACAGCATGTCCTCCATCAGACAATGGTACTCACAGCAATACTCAGGAACGCGCTGTGCCGCAGGATACCCCGCGGCAGCAGCACATTTCTTCCATAATATTCAGGGAGTTCCCTGTACAGGGAGCTCCCTGAATTCGCCCTTCGGCGAAACTCGCGCTCTTGCTCGAAGTGCCTTACAGAGCCTCGTCGAGCACGGACTGTGCGCTCTTCTTGAGCTTCTGTACCGCTTCTTTCGGAGATACGCCGTTGAGCATGACGCTCGTGATGGCCTCATTGATCTGCTGGTTGATCTGCCAGCTGGCAGCTCCGTAGTATACGGACTCTGCGCGTTTCAGATCATCGGTGAATACGCTGCTGTACGGCATGCTCTTGAACAGGTCGCCTTCGATAAGGGTCTTGCGGGGCTGTACCAGAGCGATCTTCTCAAGGTATTCATCAGGATGGCTGAGCATGAAGTTAACAAAGCGCCATGCTTCTTTCTGCTCCCGCTCGGGGATCTGTGAGTTTACCATGTAGAACTGGAAGTAGTAGCATGCTGCCAGATTCTTTCCGCCCTTGAATACAGGGTACGGAATAACCATCCACTCCATGCTGTTGTAGAAGTCGGGGTTGGCAGTGCGGATACGGGCTTCCTGATACAGGCCGGAAAGTGACATGGCGATCTCGTTTGAATCGGTGTCGAATACTTTGCGTGCTGCAGTATAGGTAGGAGCACCCAGATTCTTGCCGTTGGGTCCGAATTCCTGCATGTAGGCAAGCACTTTTTCCCATGCTTCGGGATTGGTGATAGCTTCTTTTCCGTCAGCTGACACAACGCGGCCGCCCAGCTGGTTTACCATGGGTACCCATGAAATCAGGTAGTCGGGATAGCGGAAGTCAAAGCCGCGGCGGGTAATGATGTTGCCGTTGCGCTGCGTAATCTTTTCGCAGACAGTCATCATATCTTCCCATGTTTTGGGATAATCTTTTTCGGGATCAAGACCGGCGTCGCGGAAGATCTTTTTGTTCAGGTAGATACACCAGTTGTTCAGCTCAAGCGGCAGACCGTAGATCTTGCCTTTTTTGCCGCCGATGGAACCGTCGGTGTCGGTCACTGCGTCAAGCATGTGCTCCATGTACATGGCGGTGATGTCTTTTTCGCTCTTTACGCCGAGAGCCTCGGGATCAACGGGGGCGCACAGTCCCTGTGAAAGCAGGGGGTATGCTTTCTGGAGCTCAAGGTTCCAGATTGAGGGGGCATTCTTTGCGGCATAGGCAGTTGAAATCAGGTCCTGGATTTTTGTGGACGGATATACAGAGTATTCAATCTTTACATTGGGATGCTGTTTCATGTATTCGGCAGCATAGGATTCCTCAAGCTTCTGGCGGTTGGGATCCTCATGGGTCCACAGCGTGATGGTGATGGGTGTGTTGTCGTCCAGAGCGGATTCTTTTTTACCCGCGGCCGACATGCTCGTTACGGCGAGCGCTGCAAGCGCAGCTGCTGCAATTATTTTTTTCATGGTTCCTCCATTAAAATATACAGGCCCGCATTGTGGCCTGCTGATAGTAAAATTATCAGGGCGAAATACGGATCCCGCAAGGTGAGGAATCTGACATTTTATCTGTAATTATGACATGCGGAATGCGGCGGCCGGGCAGCATGCTGCCCTCTCTAACTTTCATGCATGACCACGCTAACTTTCATGAGTGGCCACGCTAACTTTCATACGTGGCCACGCTAACTTTCATACGTGGCCATGCTAACTTTCATGCGTGGCCATGCTAGCTTTCATGCGTGGCCACACTAGCTTTCATGCGTGGCCATGCTAACTTTTGTGCGTGGCCACGCAGGCTTCCGAGGGCGCCATCTCTGCTTTTTACCGGAAGGAACAAGGTACCCGTCAGCCTCGTATACGGACGGAACTGACGGGTACCAAGAAAAGAAGTACGGCAGTGTGTCAGCCTTTGCGGGCTTCGTACACGTCGGCGCCGCCGATAAAGTACTTGGACAGCGCGCCGAACAGAATGAACATAGGAATAGACGCAAGCAGCGCGCAGGCCATCATGGCGCCTTCGTCCGTCTGCTTTTCCTCGCTGAATTTGGTGATGTACAGCGGGATGGTCTTCATCTTTTCGCTCTGAGAGACGAGCAGCGGCCACAGCAGGTTGTCCCACTGGTTTCTGAACGACAGGATACCCAGCGTGGCGATGACCGGCGTACAGTTGGGCAGTACGATGTGTGTGTAGATCTTGAACTCGTTGTAGCCGTCCACACGCGCCGCATCAAGATACTCCGACGGGAATGTGAGCAGGTACTGCCGCATCTGGAACACGCCGAATGCGGAGACCAGGAACGGCACGATAAGCCCCTGATACGAGTCCATCATGTGCATGCCGCTTGCAACCATGTACAGCGGTATCATGATCGCTTCGAACGGAATCATCATGGTGGCCATGATGGACATAAAGATAAGGTTGCGTGACTTGAACTTGAATTTGGCAAGTCCGTAGCCGCACAATGACGCGAGCATGACCGTGGTGGCCGCGCAGGTAAGCGCGACGATGAGCGAGTTGATGATGTTCCGCACAAAGACGGGATTGTCATTATTGCCCATGATCGCTTTTACAAAGTTCGTAAAGAACGTACGGCCTTCCGTAGTGAAATAAGAGCTGGACGGAATCCAGCGGAACGGCATGGACAGAATCTGCTTGGCGTCCATAAAGGCGCCCACGAACATAAAGAATATGGGCGTGATGGTGAAGAAGAACACGATGAACAGTATGATCCATGCGCAGACTTCGCCCGGTCCGACCTTTCCTACATATTTATTTGTATTCATACGCCTGCTCCTTAGTATTCCACGTCGTCTGTCTTTGACAGCTTGAACTGCAGGTATGTCAGCAGCAGCATAATCAGGAACAGGATGATTGACATTGCGGACGCACGGCCGAGCTTGCCGTTCCTGATACCCGTGTTGTAGATGTTCATGGTGATGACGTCTATGGGCTGGCGCGCGGCACCGTTCTGTACGAACATGTACTGCGTACTGAATGTTTTAAGACACTGCAGCATGGCCATGATTGAAACCAGCACGATGGTCGGCTTAAGCAGCGGCAGCGTAATATGGAAGAATGTATGCCATTTTGTAGAGCCGTCAACCGTCGCCGCCTCATACAGCGTAGGCGGAATGGAGGCAAGTCCCGTGATGAACAGGATGACAAAATATCCGATATATTTCCAGAAGTATACTATCATCGTGGAAACCTGCAGCATATTGTCGCTGGTAAGCCACTGATAGTCCACGCCCTGGGTGAACAGCACCATATTGGATACCTGGTTCACCAGACCGCGCGGGTCAAACAGAATCATCCAGATAGAGGCCGCGACGACGGATGAAAGAACCGCCGGCATGTAGAACGAAATCTGAAAGAATCCCTTCTGGGAAGAAAGGCGCAGCTGCATGAGGAGCACCGCGATAATCAGTGAGATAATCACCATAGGAACGAATGTTCCGAACGTGAAGACAACGGTTGCGCGCAGGGAGTTAAACAGTGAAAAACCGCCGTTATCCTTTGTAAAAAGATATATGTAGTTGGCAAGTCCCACAAACTTTGAGGTTCTCGCTATTGCCTGCCGGTTGGTCAGGCTTGTAATGAATGCATTGAAGATGGGGTAAAAACTGAACACCGCAAAAAACACAAGACAGGGTACCGTAAAGAGAAATCCCCATCGTGCCTGCTGCTGTTCGATACTATACCGCTTGATTTTTTTAGCCATAGATATTCCTATAACAGATACGGCAGCCCCGACGGTCCGCAAGGGCCGCCGGGGTGACCAAAAGAAAACGGGGCTGCAGCAAAA
>CACZQF010000034.1 GCA_902783245.1 uncultured Spirochaetaceae bacterium
AACATACGTACTGAAAGTCCGCCGGTAAACCGCGCACTACCGGACGTAGGCAGCGTATGGTTAAGCCCCGCGGCATAATCACCGAACACTTCGGCAGCCGTATGGCCTATAAACAACGAACCGTAATTATGTACCCGGGCAGCAAGCCGGTCACGCTCCGCCCCTTCGGCAACCGCAAGCTCCAGATGCTCAGGCGCCTTACGGTCAGCAAGCTCTGCCGCCTGATCCAAGGACTCCGTAATGATAATACGGCCGCATGCATCAATACTTTCCCTTGCAACCGCCTTTGTCGGAAGCGTTTCAAGCTGCCGCTCAATCTCGGCAGCCACACGACGTGCCAGACTTTCGTCAGGGGTAGCAAGCACCGGCTGTGCCACCACATCATGCTCCGCCTGCGCAAGCAGGTCGGCTGCCACCCATACCGGATCAGCCGATGAATCGGCTATGATAAACACTTCAGTGGGCCCGGCAACCATATCAATGCCGACAATTCCGTACACAAGCTTTTTTGCTTCTGCCACGAATTTATTTCCCGGTCCCACGATCACATCCACGCACGGTACAGATTCCGTACCGAACGCCATGGCAGCCACAGCCTGACTGCCGCCGCAGGCAAATGCCCGTGTAACGCCGCAGATATATGCAGCCGCCATGATATTCTCATCCGCATAGGGCTTGCCGCCCGTAAAAGGATGCCCCGGCACTCCTGTACCTGCGGCGGCGGCAGCCTGCGCATTGTCAGGATGTACCCGCGGAGGAGTACACAGAATCACTTCCTTAACACCAGCTGCCACAGCAGGAGTCACCGCCATGATCACTGTAGACACAAGCGGGAAGCGTCCCGCCGGAATATATACTCCGGCACGTTCCACAGCTATATTCTTTTGTCCGGTAAAAACTCCCGGCTCCAGCTCAATCTCAAAATCACCGAAAGATTCCTTCTGCTTACGGGCAAAGCGCAGCGCAAGCTCATGGGAATAGCACAGCGAATCGTACAGATCGGGAGAATTGCGTTTCATCTTCTCTGCAGCAGCTTTAAGCTCCGCCTGAGGAATCTCAAACCCTGCCGGAGCAGACACATCAAACCGCGCCCCGTACGAAGCAAGCGCACGATCACCGTTCTTCTGCACATCGGACAATACAGCTCGCACCACGGCAATAGAATCACCAAAGTCCCTGCCTGTATAAAATTCCGGCTCAACCTCAGCCGCTTTTTGTATTCTGATCATATCGGCCTGTTACTTTTCCTTATGGCGGCGATCAAGCTCGTCATAAACGTCCTTCCAGGACACTCCTTCTTTATACATAAGCACACTGATAAAATACAGCACGTCAGCGGCCTCCCAAATAACTTCATCCTTTCCCTCAGCCTCGCATAGTTCCTCAGCCTCTTCCTCCACTTTCTCGCGCACACGCTTGTCATTAAGCGTGGCTGTGTAAGAACCGGGACGCGGATTCGCAAAGCGCTCGGATATCGTACCGTACAGCCGCTCAAGCGTTGAAGCTTCATCAGGATCACTGCCAAAACACGTAAAGCTTCCGGTGTGACATACGCCGCCATGAGGAACCACCGTGGCAAGCACCGTATCACGGTCACAGTCAGCCCGCAGCCTGATTACCTGCAGATAGTGACCGCTATGCTCACCTTTAGTCCACAGCACATCACGGGTACGGCTCCAGAACGTCAGCTTGCCGCAGTCAAATGTTTTATTAAATGCCTCTTTGTTTGCATAGCCCATCATAAGCACCTGTCCGCTCACGTTCTGAGCAATGACCGGCACCATGCCGTTCGTCTTTTCCCAGTTCAGACAGGAAATAAACGCATCTTTAAGAGATACTTTTCCAGTATACAGCGCCATGCCAAGCTGTACGTCACAACCGAGCTTTTCAAGCGCAGCGATCTCATCCACAGAGGCAACGCCGCCTGCGGCAACTACCCTGCAGTCCACAGCCCTGCGTAACTGCCGCACCAGATCCATATCGGTACCGCCCATACAGCCTTCTTTTTCAACGCAGGTGAACAACAGCTCAGAGCAGTACGCCTGCGCTGCCTTTGCGCCGTCTATCAAAGAAATATCAAGCGTTTCTGTCCAGCCTTTTACAGCGATCTTCCCGTTCACGGCATCAACTGAAATAATTATACGCTGCCGGCCGATCGCAGCGGCAAGTTCCTCAAGGAACTGCGTATTCATAATGGAGTCCGCGCCGTCAGGAGACGGATTCCATGCCGCAGATCCTACAATGACTTTTTCGGCTCCGAGCGAAACAAGCTCTCTGGCCCGTTTTACCGTGCGGATACCGCCACCCGTACGCACATTGCCTTTACGCAGCAGACTTTTGAGCAGCGGAGTATTTACGGTATTTCCCTTGGCATCCGTATGGCCCATGGCAGCGTCAAGATCGATCACTGCCACTTCTCCATACCGGTCGAATTCCTGGATTAACTTCTCAGCGTCATCACGCTGCAAAACCAATTCTTTGCCATTTTTCAACTGAACGACATGTCCGTCTTTCAGGTCTATAGAAGAGATTACCATAATACCCGATTTTAGCAGAAACAATGCGTATATTCAATGAAAAACGGGAACATGGGGAACAGCATGAAAGAAAATCAACGTTACATATTGTTTCATCTGCCGCCGCTGAGCATAAAGAGATTGATACCTTCATGCGGAAACTTCTGTCTGATCTGCGCTACACAGTTCTGTACCGTATCGGCA
>CACZQF010000035.1 GCA_902783245.1 uncultured Spirochaetaceae bacterium
CCTGACGGTGAACCTGCAGGAGAACCTGAAATTGACGTGCCGCCTGTGGACATTCTGCCCGACGACCTTGAGCCCGCAGAAGAACTACCAGACGTTCCCGAAGCAGCTCCGGAAGACGGACTGTTGCCGCAGGAACCAGATACGGAACTCAGCATACTGCCGGAAACAATATTGGTGACAGATCCAGAATCTGCAGTAATCCCCGCAGGTGCCCCTGCAATGGATGTTCCGCCCGTGGACATTCTGCCCGATGACTTTGAGCCCGCAGGCGAACCTGAAACAGACGAAGTTTCTGTCGAGTTGCCCGACATCATGCTTGAAATATCCGATGACGTCCCCGCGGAAGCAGAGCTGCCGGCCGCAGAACTGCCGCCCGAAATAGAGCCGCCAGTTGATACAGTACCTGAAATTGAACCGCCGGCAGCAGAAGCTCCGGCAGCAGTACCTGATGACGTTTCGAACACAGTACCGGCTCCCGAAACAGAACCGGACATTCCTGAAGAAGAGCCGGTATCTGAAGAACCCGAAACAGAACCAGCGCAGGCACCCGATAAAGCACAGGAAGTGCTCGGTATGTTCTCCGCGCTCAGAGCCATGCTTGAATTCCTGCCCGAACAAGAAAAACAGGTATTCCTGTCGGGTCAGGAACGCATACAGATGGATTATGTCATCGCAAGTCTTGAAGGCAGGCAAGGACTGCTTGCTGCCGCAGAGACTCTGCGCAATGCAGAAGGTTTGGCACCGGAGCCGCAGCCGGAGCAGACAGGTACCGCACTGCTGCAGGAAGGTCTGAAAATCCTGACAGGACTCAGTGAAGGTCTCAGCGACCAGAACCTTTCCACAGGACTCCGAAACATGGCTGAAGGACTGGCAGAGAATCTGCAGTAAAACATCACCTATAAACGGGCTCATGAGCCTAAAAAAAGCCCCGCCACGGATTAAAGTGCATCTCAGTCCGGGCGGGGCTTTTCGTATGCCGGTATCAGCTGAACCGGCACACAATCCTGTATCAGGTTAAAATCTTATCACGGTTATCGCTTCCATCATCCTGATACACCAGCTCATCCTGTATCTTCAGACTCACCTGCTGGTCCAGAGAAAGATCATCGAACGTGTGCGGATCAGCCACAACGCGCAGCATAACCCCGTTGCCAAGATCAACACGGCAGTCGTTTTCATTACCAAGATAATACATCATCCGTATCGTACCGGTCAGGTCGCCCGCACCTTCCACAATGCGGATATTCTCGGGCCGGAGCGTCAGGATAACATCTCCGGTCAGGTTGCCCGCATAAGGCACAGACTGACTGGTGTTCTTTATGCTGATTCTGCCGTTTTCCACGGTTCCCGACAAAAAGTTCGCCTTGCCCACAAAGTTAGCCACAAACTGATTCACCGGATGGCGGTAAATCTCAAGCGGACTTGCCTCCTGCTGCACCACGCCCTTATTAATCAGGAACACCCTGTCGGACATGGTCATAGCCTCAATCTGGTCATGGGTAACATATACAACCGTAATATTAAGCTTTTTCTGTATTTCCTTTATCTCAAACCGCATGCTCTCACGCAGCTTGGCATCAAGGTTTGAAAGCGGTTCATCAAGCAGCAGCAGCTTAGGCTCGGCAACCAACGCACGGCCCAACGCCACGCGCTGCTGCTGTCCGCCGGAAAGCTCGGACGGCATGCGGGTCTCATACTGGCGCAGGTGCACCACGTCAAGGATAGCGCGTACCTTGGTCAGAATCAGATCTTTGGGCATCTTCTGTATCTTAAGAGGATAGGCCACATTGTCAAACACGTTCATATGGGGCCATACCGCATATGTCTGGAACACCATACCGATTCCGCGCTTTTCAGGCGGAACAAACACGCCGTCACCGGACACCGTTACACCGTCAATCGCGATCGTACCGCTGCTGGGCTTTCTGAAACCCGCTATCATACGCAGCAGCGTGGTTTTACCGCATCCTGACGGCCCGAGCAGCGTAATGAATTCGCCGTCCTTAATATCAGCGGTAAAATTATCTATAACAGTCTCATCATCATATACTTTTGTTACATTGTGTAAAGAAATCGTAGACATTTTATCTTCCTCCCTATATCGAGAATTTACCCTTCGTCAGCTTATTAAGCACTGTATCCAGTACAATGACGATGAACAGTATGGCAGAAGCCAGCGCACTGGCTGTCTGCTGGCTGTGGTATGTCTGGTATGTATACAGATCAACACCAAGCGTCTTGGTTGTCGTAGAGTACAACAGCGTAGACATTGTAAGCTCATAAAAACACGGCATGAAAATCAAGAACCAGCCGGCAACCACAGACGGACTGATAAGCGGCAGCACGATATCCTTAAGCCGCCGTACCCAACCGGCACCGGCTATCTGGGCAGCATGCTCCAGCGAAGGACTGATCTGCGTAAAAGCAGATACAACCGTACGCATGCCCATCATCATATACTTAATCATATACGCAATGACCATGATGGCGATGGTATTATAAATGTTGATGCCGAATTTACCGGTCATAGTCATAATCAATGCAAGAGCAATAACAACACTCGGCGTACCAGATCCAAGCGTGATCAGGAAATCAGGTACATGACGGCCTTTTGCCTCAGTCCGCTTAAGCAGCCATGCCATGACCACGCTTACCAGCATACCGAACGAAGCGGCGAGCAACGCCATAACAATACTGTTCTGGAATGACTTGATAATAGCCTTTCTGGAAACAATCGTATTCCAGTATTTCCACGTAATATTACCGGACTCAAACAGGCTTTTGCCCATGTTCTTAGTGACCGACGTTGTAAGTACCGTCCAGAACGGAATGACTACCACCACTACGGCGAACAGCGCCACCAGCAGCGTAACAGGAATACGCCATTTGCCCAGATCAACAAGCGCAGGCTGGGTTGACTTGCCGGAAACCGTAATATACTCGCGCTTGCCGACTATAAAGTTCGATGTATACAGAATACCGAGCGCAACTACCATAAGGAACACAGCCAGACAGATGGCGTGCGTAAGTCCCTCAGCATTGCCTATCTGTACATAATCAACGATACGTGTCGTAACCGTATAGATCTGGCCGGGCGCACCGATAATGGACGGTATACCGTAGCAGGATGCGGCAGCCACGAACACCAGCAGCGCCGCTGCGATGATGCTCGGAAGCGTCAGCGGAATAGTCACCGTCATAAGTGTTTTCAGAGGTGAAGCACCGGAAATACGGCTCGCCTCCTCCAATGACGGATCCATCTTTTCCATTGCACGGGAAATCGTGATAAATGCATAAGGATAATAGAATGTCGTAAGCACCCACACCATGCCGCCCACACTATAGATGTTGAATGGACATTTTGACAGGTGGAACAACTGCTGCAGGAATACGTTCAGCGTACCTACGGTAGGATTGAGCAGTCTCAACCATGCCATAGCGCCCACATAGGGCGGAACCATATATGTCATGACGAAAATCGTCCTGAACAATTTCTTCCCATACATATTGGTGCGTCCGACCAGCCATGCCAGCGGGAATGAAAGTACCACACCAAAGATCATTGTCAATGTCGCCGCAACCAGCGTGGTTTTAAGGCACGTCCAGTTCAGCGCATAAGTATAAATGCTTTTAAATCCTTCCAGTGAAAAATGTCCGTCTATAAATACGGATCGTACCAGAAGGTACAGCAGCGGGAGTACCTGAAAAATCGTCAGAAAGCCGACGATTAAAAAAATGATGACCCACTTAAAATCAAAATAGAATCTTTGATTTTCGTTTGTTAACTGTTGCGTCATATCTCAGTTCCTAAAAAACAGATAGACAGATTTCCGCAGTCATGCATACCGCAGACCAACGGCTGCCACAAAAAACGGGTGCAGGCAAAGCAGCTGTCTTACCTGCACCCAACAGGAATTATGGAGCCTGCCGGAGCAGCAGGCTCTACGGTTCTATATATATGCACTTACGTGCACAGAAGGCATAACCTACTTCTTTTTGATCGTTACGTTCTCTTCAAACAGTGTACGGATAGAATCACGCTGCTTGTAGCATTTTTCCCAGTCAATGTCGATGGTCTTGGAGAACAGCGCATCGTTGGGCAGAGAATCATACGGAATCAGGTCAGCATCTTTAATGACGCTGTGCATCCATCCGTTAACAATACATTTCTGGCCTTCGCGCGAAAGGAACCAGTCAGTGATCGCTTCACAGGCCGCGATGTTGTTGTTGGCACTCCACTTCTCATTAACCGTCATGATAGCAGAAGGCATGCTGAGTACGCCGTCAGCAGGATAGATACAGGCCAGCTTTGAGCCTTCTTCCTCACGCTTCTTAAGAACAGATTCCTCAAGAATCATGATTTCCTTACATTCACCGGTCTCAAGTTTTGTCAAAGCAACAGAACCAGACTCAATGGCAACCTTCTGTTTTCCCAGATCCTTGAAGTACTCGGGACCGTATGCATCAAGCAGACCGACGATAGAAGCCATTGCGGTACCAGAGCTCAGCGGGTTTGACATAGAGCAGTAGCCGGTCAGGCGGGGATCAGTGGCGAATTCCTTAAAAGTAGTAGGAATATCTTTTGTAGTGTATTTTTCAGGATTGTAGGCCAGTACCATAGTACAGACACGTACCGGATACCAGTAACCGTCTGCATCATAGGCAAACGTCAGGTTCGCAGCTTCCGGTGTCTTATACGGATGCAGCACGCCAAGATCTTTCAGTTCAAGTGCATAAGCAGGCTCAGCGACCATAAGGATATCGCATCCGAGCTTACCGCTGTCTTTTTCAGCAGCAATCTTTGACTGGATAGTTCCCGTACCACCCTGGAAGAATTCAACGTCAAGCTTCGGGAACGCTTTTTTAATCTCCACCTCAATGTTGTCAATGATATCCTGATACATGGACGTGTAGATAACTACTTTTCCAGAAACATCAGCAGCTCCGCCCGCGGCAGCTTTACCGCTTTCCTTCTTACCGCCAGCAAAAATCATAGATCCTGCAGCCAAAATAGCGGCAGCAGCAACAAAACGCTTCATAAATCCTCCTAACGATTTGGCAATTCTTTCTTTATGAATTATACTAGGGATAGACAGGAAATAAAGTGTTTGTAAAATTAAGTAACTTTAGTAAGTTTTGTAAATCATTTTTTAACAAGCAGAGTTTTTTCATCCAGATATTCATTATCAACAGTATCATCTCCATCTGTATTCTGAGTGCGGTGACCGCCGTCATCCTGCTGTCAAGCCTCATACACACCAAGCAGATTCTTATATCCAACTGCCGGAATATGGCAACCAATCTGGCGCAGAACTACATTGTCTATGACGCGCTTGTGTCAAAGCGGGCCACACGGCGGCTGCTGACATATCTGGACAACACGCTGGACAAATCAGATACTATAGACAGCATTACCATCATCGACACAAACCGTATCTGCCTGTATCACTATGACCATGCCGTAACAGGCACCACCATACCGGTCATTCCGGAAGAATACGATGACCAGATCACCACCATCTCAATCGGCACAGATGAACGCGGGCGGCCCATCAAGCAGCTCAGCGCTGTAGTTCCCATTCTGAACGGCAGCGGCGCCATATTCGGCTATGCCATCGTCGGTATCTTTGAGCGCACGCTGAATAATCTCAACCGCTCCTACATGATACGCTATATATTCATCGTCATCGTGGCGGTCATCGGCACGTTCGCCGCCTCCTACTATATCGTATCGGGCATACGGAAAAGCCTGATGGGCTATGAACCAAAATCATTCGCAAACCTGCTCATAAAACGGAACGAAGTACTGGACAATCTTTCTGAAGGACTCATCGCCATAGACATGACGGGCCGCATCACAGTCTGCACGCCGGCCGCCCGCAGACTGTTCAACCTGCCCTACAACTATGAGGGCAGATCCATAAACCAGCTGCAGACGCTGACGGATATGGAGCAGGTGATCAGGACAGGCCGTGGCCAGTACAATAAACAGCTCACCATAGGCAAGAACAAACTGCTCACCGATTATGTTCCTCTCAAAGAATACAATAAGCTTACCGGAGCCGTGGCAATTATCAGGGACCATACGGCGTTCACACAGATGGCAGAGGAGCTCACCGGATTCCGCTTTGTGGTGGACGCGCTGCGCAGCAACGTGCACAACTTTAAAAACGAACTGCACGTCATACTCGGCATGCTCCAGCTTGGCGAAAACGATCTTGCCATTGAATACATCACCCATTTCAACGCCATAGCAACGTCGCAGAGCAGCATTCTCAAAAACATAGAGAACAAGACTATCGCCGCGCTCATACTGGGCAAACTGAACGAGGCCAAAGAACAGGGCATAGAGCTTTTCGTAGATGAGTCCAGTACGCTGCAGCGCCACAACCCCTATCTGAACAGCTCACAGCTTACGGTAGTGCTCGGCAACCTGCTTGAAAACTCCATAGAAGCCACCGCATGCCGCGAAAAAGACGGTGAAATAAACCTGTATATAGCTTCCGACAACGACAGCATAAAAATCAACGTAGACGACAACGGCTGCGGCATTCCGTCGGAACTGCAGGAGCGGCTGTTCGAACGGGGCTTCACTACCAAAAAGACAGGAGACCCGCAGAACCACGGCATCGGCCTGTACTCCGTCAATGAAATCGTAAAAGAATGCAACGGCATCATACAAATAGACAGCTCTCCGGGAGAAGGCACGTCCGTCACCATCCAGATAACAAAAAAGCGCGCGGGCTATGAAAAAAAGCCCGCTGCACAAGAGGTACAGCAATGAGCGAAATAATAACCGCCGCAATCATTGAAGACGATCCCATGGTACGGGAAATCAACAAGCGCTACCTGCTCAAAGACGGCAGAATAGGCGCCGTACGAACCTATTCCAGCGGACAGGAAGCGCTCACCACGCTGGCCGAGCATCCCGTACCGCTGATCCTGCTTGACGTCTATATGCCGCGGCTCAACGGGCTGGATTTTCTGAAGCAGCTGCGCATTGCAGGCATCACCTCGGACATCATCATGGTGACGGCGGCCAATGATTTTGCCAGCATGGAAAAGGCACTGCAGCTGGGAGCACTGGACTATCTGGTAAAACCATTTGAATATGAGCGGCTTACGCAGGCGCTGGATAAATTCTTCTATAAGCTGGAGCTGCAGGACAAAACCGCTGCCCCGCTTTCTCAGAAAGAAGCCGATGAACTGTTCAGCAAGCAGGATTCCTACGGCCCCAAAGAAATGGTCAAAGGCATACAGCAGCGCACGCTTGATGTGGTCAAAGCATATATCACCGAGCACGCAGGTACAAAATACTCAGGCAACGAACTGGCAAAACTTATCGGACTTTCGCGCGTCACCGTACATAAATATCTGAACTATCTGGAATCAAAGAAAATGCTTATCAGCGAAATAGACTATGAGACGGAAGGACGCCCGCGGCTGCTTTATTACGTAAAGCCGGGGCAGAAATAGCAGCAACGCTTTCCGCATGGTGGCTGGCGCAGCATCACTACAGACTGCCACCTCCCGCCACTCCGAACCGCAGACCCGACCTTGGTCGGGACAAAATGGTGGCTGGCGCAGCATCACTACAGACTGCCACCTCCCGCCACCTCCTAGTTCAAATGCAGCAGAATCCTGGCAAGATTAAAGAAAATCACCAGTGAAGTGGCGTCCACCAGCGTCGTAATGATCGGGGAAGCCATCATAGCCGGGTCAAGCTTAAGCCGTTTTGCCAGCATGGGCATGCATACGCCCAGACACTTTGCCAGCGTAATAGTACACATCATGGCCAGGCTCACCGTAAAGGCCACCATAAACGGATGCCCCGGAGTAAGCACTACGATACGTATAAAATTAACAGTGGCAAGAATAAGGCCGACTATGAGGCTGACTCTGAATTCCTTCCATATGACTTTAAAGAAATCCTTAAGCTCAACCTCGCCGACTGCCATACCTCGGATGGTCAGCGTACTGGACTGACTGCCGGCGTTACCGCCCGTATCAGTCAGCATGGGAATAAAAGTGACGAGCACCGGAACCAGCACAAAGGCCTGCTGGAACCGTGACAAAATAATGCCGGTGACCATACCGCTCACCATAAGTACAAGCAGCCACACAATACGGTTGCGGGCAAGCTCAAACACATCGGTCTTAAGATACGGCTTTTCGCTCGGCTGCAATGCGGCCATACGCTCAAAGTCCTCGGTCGCCTCATCTTCCATAACGTCAACCGCATCGTCAACGGTTACAATGCCCACAAGCCGCTGCTCATTATCAACCACCGGCAGGGACAAAAAATGATATTTATTAAAGATTTCAGCACAACGCTCCTGGTCGTCGGTCGTGCTGACGCTGATAACATCCCGTTCCATAATGGAACCGATTTCCTTAGACTCATCGGCGATAATCAGCTCCCTGAACGACAGAATACCTTCCAGCCGCCGCCGTTTATCCGTAACGTACAGCGTATAGATAGTCTCCATCTCCTCAGCCTGCTGCTTGATGCGGTCTATGGCCTGCCGGACCGTCATTTCCTTTTTCAGGTCAATGAACTCGGCGGTCATAATAGATCCCGCGCTGTCATCAGGATAGCGCAGGAACTTGTTCACAAGGCGGCGCGTTTTCTGATCGGAATGAAGCAGAATACGCTTTACCATATTGGCAGGCAGCTCGCCGATCATATCAACCATATCATCGATGGACAAATCCACCAGAATGTTGGTCAGCTGCTTGTCGCTTAATGAGGAAATAAGCTCTTTCTGACTTTCCACCGGAAGATTGGCAAAAACATCAGCCGCAGTTTCTTTTTCTGCAAGACTGAATACTACGAACTGCTGCTCCAGAGGCAGATCTGTTATCAGGTCGGCAACGTCAACCTCGTTCAGATGGGTGATCCGCTCACGGAGCTCACTATATTTTCTTTCTTCCGCTAATTGTTGAAGTTCTTCTTTGTTATAGATATATTCCTGCATGATGTTTTTTTCAGCACCGGCAAGATACGGCAAGGACCCTTGCAAAAAAACAAATTTTACAAGGTAACTTTGGAAATGCGGGGTCAGCCCGCCGGGGTTCTCGAAAAAACTGAGACCAGTTTTCCAAGGCACCCTTCAAAGAAATCAGGAGAGTGACACAAGGCCACACAAGTGATAATCCATGCACGTATTAGGACTACCGTCTGGCATAGAATAACCTCCTTGTGTGTCAGATGCAGGCCCCACAGGGCTGCGCTTTTATAGAAGTACCGTATAGTACCATGAATCAAAGATTTTTACAAGAAAAAAGAGAAAGGGTACCTCGAAAAACCCGCTTTCGTGACTTTTTCGAGGAAGCCGGGGGTCGCACGCGTACATCACGCACATATGCGCAGGTCAGCAGCGTGCCGGCCTGCGTGACGGCTGTACTACAGCAGCGGGATGCCGGATGTACGGCACTGCTCCAGCATGGAATCAGGCCAAATACTTACCTGCGTTTCTCCAATATGTGCCTTACGCAAAAAATACATGCACAGGCGGCTCTGGCCGATACCGCCGCCCATAGTCTGCGTCAGCGAACCGGCAAGCAGTTTTTTATGGAATGAAAGCTGCGCCCGCTCAGGACAGCCGCGCACTTCGAGCTGGGCTTTCAAAGACTCCGGGCTTACGCGGATACCCATGCTGCTCAGTTCCATAGCATTGCACAGCACCGGGTTCCAGACCAAAAGATCGCCATTAAGTCCCGTATGACCGTCACCAGTTTCAGTAATCCAGTCGTCATAGTCCGGAGCACGGCCGTCATGAATGGTACCGTCAGGCAGCGGACCGCCGATACCAATAAGAAAAATAGCGCCGTATTTTTTACAGGCTGCGGTTTCGCGCTCCTTAGGCGTCATACCGGGGAATTCCCGCTGCAAATCTTCCGCATACAGGAACGTAATATGTTCGGGCAGTACCGGCGTAATGGCTTCATACCGGTCATACATATAAAACTCCGTCTGCTTAAGGCAGCGGTAAATTTTTCTCACCTGTTCCTTAAGATAATCCACCGTACGGTTTATCGGGTCAATGGCAAGCTCCCAGTCCCACTGATCCACATACAGAGAATGGAGGTTATCCAGTTCCTCATCCGCACGGATAGCATTCATATCGGTATAGATGCCGAATCCGGGCTTAAGCCCCATCTCAGTCACCTTAACGCGCTTCCATTTTGCCAGAGAATGAACGATCTCAAGCTGCGTCTCATTCATATCCTTTACAGGAAAATGTACCGGCCGCTCCACACCGTTCAGGTCATCATTCAGACCGGTGCCTGATTTTACAAAAAGCGGCGCCGTAACACGAGTTAAATTCAATTCCGTAGACAAAGAAAGCTGAAAAAACTCTTTTATAAGCACAATCGCATGCTCTGTTTCTTTTACGGAAAGCAGCGGTTTATATCCAGCAGGTATCTGTACCTGTGCCATATCATCCCTCCGAAATCTGCGCAATGCGGGTTCAAAAACACCCGCCGACGGTTAGTATTGTATGATTTTACACCGATTTGCCCTGAGAATTCAACAGAGCCGGCATGACATCACGGAAATCAGTTTTTGCCGCTGACAGCTACGGAGCCGGGATTTTACGGGCGTTGCCCGTGCGTTGCCCACCGCGAATACCGCAGGAAAGCTTGAAAAACAGCAGGCCGGCGGGCGGATAAATATATGCTTGTTAAAAACAGTTCGGGACGCCACCTGTAAATGAATTTTCTGAATAACATCGGGACGCGCCCTACAGATGAATTTTCCTCAAAAACGCTCCGGGACGGGTTCCGCATAAATTTTGTTCGCAAAAAGTTTTGTAAGAAAAAATAAAATCAACGATACCGGCAAAAGTGAAGACATCGACATCTTCTCTCCCAAAAAGTGCGCGGTGCTGCAAAAATATCTTGCCAATCACAAGCTCCACGGTGGTTTCGTACGACAGGACAAGGCAAGCATGGAACTTTTAATTTGCATCAGTACATACAATGACGATGTTACAAGCGATGCATGGCAGATACTGAGTACAGTGATCGACTGATCTCAGTTCCTTCTCTGCCTACACGCCCTGCCGCTGCCGCCGTACCCGCATACGCCGGTAATACCACAAGCACATCAGAATACCGAACACCGTAGCCATCGGCGCGGCCAGACCGACACCCGTCAGACTGGCGTCCGGCCGGATACTCATAAGCCAGGAGACCGGCAGACGGATAAGAAATGTCTGCATGAGCCCCTGCACCATAACGAACAGCGACTCCGAATGTCCGTTAAAATATCCAAGAAAACTGAATAAAACACAGGTGAGCACCGCTTCGGGCGAAAATCCGCGCAGAAACTCAAATGCGCGGGCAATTACACGCTCGTCCGCTGTAAACAGACGCGCCAGATAATCGCCGAAAAAGAAAGTACCGAGCATCACCACAAAACCGATGCCCGCTCCCAGCAGCTGGCCGCAGAGCATACCGTTACGGGCACGCCGTTCATTCATGGCGCCCACATTCTGCGACACAAACGGAGCCATGCTCTGCATAAGCGCACCCGGAATGAGCATAATGAACATCTGTATTTTTTGCGCCACGCCATATCCCGACGAAGCTTCAAGCCCCAGTCTGTTCACAAACGCACACAGCGCAAGAAAGCTGAAATTGGTCAGCACCCCTTGCACGGTCAGCGGCATACCGAGCTTTACAAAGTGCGGTACCTCGCTGCCAAAATTGCAGTACTTGCGGTCAAACCGGAATGCCATACGCCGCCGCTTTATAATCTGCAGCGACAGTACCACGCTCACGGCCTGCGCCGCCACGGTGGCAATCGCCGCGCCCGCCACGTTCATTTTCAGTCCGGCCACCAGGATAAGATCGCCGAAAATATTCACCACGCTGGCAATAGTCACAAAAATAAGCGGTGTATTTGAATCGCCTGTACCGCGCAGCATAGCGCTGATAAAATTATAGAATGTTATGAAGATGAATCCCGCTCCGCAGATCCGTATATACTGTACGGTCAGATCAACCGCCTCCAGCGGCGTCTGCATGGCCAATGCCAGCGGACGGGCAAACACAACGATAAGCACCGTAAGCAGCAGTGACAGTGCAAGAAAAAATGCAGTGGCATTACCGATAAGCTTGTTCACGTTCTCATACCGTTTTGCGCCGATATACTGCCCCATAAGCACGGTCACGCCGATAGTAATGGAGTTGAGCAGCATAGTGAACAGATTCATGACGTTGCCGCCAACCGCCACCCCGCTGATTCCTGCTGTAGTGCCGAACCGTCCTACAATGAGCATATCAACGGCACCATACAAAGACTGGAGCACTAAAGACAGCAGTATCGGAAGCATGAATGCTACAAGCTTCTTAAAAATACTTCCTTGCGTAAAATCCTGTTTATCGTTCATAGGCGATTATTGTATCGGGAATTCAAGTAAGTTGCAATGAAACTGCAGATTCCAGCGGCGTCGGGGTATGCCCCCCGCACGAATCAGTCCGGAACGGCTACCAGAACAGCACGAATTCTGTCTGTAAAAACGCTGGCCCATCCAGCCCATTTGCCGTATACTAAACACAACAGGGCGCCCGGCAGGCGCAATCACACCCGTTAAGCAGGCGAAAACAATGAAAGCTAAAACAATTCTAAGCATATTATCAGGTACTTTGATTCTGGCGAGCTGCACATCCACAGCATTCAAATCAAACAAAACAGCGATTGAGCTCAAGGGAAATCCCACAACAGGGTACACGTGGATGTACACAATTGAAGATGAATCGATTATACAGGTAGAAGAGGATGTTCAGTATCTGGGAAAAAACGGCATGGTCGGTGCTCCCAGTCTGTTCAAATATACTATCAAATCACGAAAGCAGGGCAGCACGGGACTCCGGTTTGAATATAAACGCCCTTGGGAAGACGGAGAGCCGGAAGCCGTACAGCTTTATGAAGTGACAGTCGAACAAAACGGAGAAATCACCATTACAGAGCGGTGAACGATTGTAAAAAACGCATACGCAGTTTTTTTACTTTTATGAACTCTGCCCCCGCTCAAACGTCCGGTAATTACTGTCATCGAATGGCGGGCAGCAGACGGCAAAGTTTCCTATAGCACAAAATTTAAATAGTATAAAAAAGGGCTGCTCCCATAGGGAACAGCCCTTTTTCTACAGCAGTATTGTACTGTGCGGGTATTTACCGCGGATTAGTACATTCCGCCCATTCCGCCCTGGGGTGCGGCCGGAGCCGGAGCCGGGGGCTCGGGAATATCGGTAACGGCGCATTCTGTAGTCAGCATGGTTCCTGCAATAGAAGCTGCGTTGCTCAGTGCTGAGCAGGTTACTTTGGCAGGATCGATGATGCCGGCTTCCAGCATGTTCACCCATTCACCGGTGTATGCATTGTAGCCAACGCCTTTCTTCTCTTTCTTTGCGCGGTCAGCGATAACAGCACCGTCAACGCCCGCATTGTTAGCGATCTGGCGGATAGGCTCCTCAAGAGCACGGCGTACAATCTTGTAGCCTACTTTCTCGTCCTCTGTCAGATCCTCAGGGATCTTCTCCAGAACTTTAGAAGCTTCGATCAGCGCGATTCCGCCGCCAGGAACAATACCGCTTTCAAGTGCGGCACGGGTAGCGGCAATGGTGTCTTCCACGCGGAACTTCTTTTCTTTCATCTCAGTTTCGGTAGTGGCACCGACGTTGATAACAGCTACGCCGCCGGACAGTTTGGCCAGACGTTTCTGCAGCTGCTCTTTGTCATAGCTTGATGTGCTCTTTTCAATAAGGTGCTTGATTTCCTCAACACGCTCTTTGATGGCGTTCTTGTCGCCTGCACCGCCCACGATAGTGGTGTTGTCTTTGTCAATCTTGATGGACTTTGCGCGGCCCAGAACGCTGATATCAGCGGTCTCAAGCTTCAGGCCAAGTTCCTCGGACACAACCTGTCCGCCGGTCAGGATAGCGATATCCTGCAGCATATCCTTTCTGCGGTCGCCGAAGCCGGGGGCTTTGACAGCGCAGCATTTGATGGTGCCGCGGATGCTGTTCAGAACCAGCGTAGTCAGTGCTTCGCCGTCCACATCCTCAGCAATGATTACCAGAGCGCGGCCTTCATTGGCTACTTTCTCAAGCAGCGGCAGCAGGTCTTTCATGGTAGAAATCTTTTTGTCGTGAATAAGAACATAGGCGTCCTGGAAAGAAGATTCCATAGCCTCGCGGTCAGTCACAAAATATGAAGAAATGTAGCCGCGGTCAAACTGCATACCTTCAACAGTATCAACAGTCATCTCCATGTTCTTTGCTTCTTCTACAGTGATAACACCGTCTTTGCCGACCTTTTCAATGGCATCAGCCAGCAGTTTACCGATCTCAGGATCATTGTTCGCAGAGATAGTTGCAATGTCCGTAACATCTTTTGAGCCGGACACTTTCTTTGCGCTCTTTTTAACATCCTCGATAACAGCCTTAACAGCCTTATCCATACCGCGTTTTACTTCGATAGGAGTCATACCGGCAGCTACAGTCTTCAGACCTTCACGAACCAGAGCGTAAGCAAGTACTGTTGCGGTCGTCGTACCGTCACCGGCATCGTCGTTTGTCTTGGAAGCAACTTCCTTAACGAACTGAGCACCCATGTTCTCATAGGGATCTTTCAGCTCAATGTCTTTAGCAACTGTAACACCGTCTTTGGTGATTGTCGGTGCGCCGTATTTTTTGTCCAGCATAACCATGCGGCCGCAGGGACCAAGTGTTGTCATAACTGCTTTTGCAATCTGCTCTGCACCGGAAAGCAGCTTCTGACGTGCGTCTTCGCTGAATAATAACTGTTTAGCCATTTTTCATAACTCCTTGATATTGCCAGCCCGCAGGCAGCACTCTGCAGCCACGGGCGTGTATTAGCTATACCATTAAAGATAGTAAAAAAAAAGGCTATCGGCAATATTTTTTTTATATTTTTTTGAGACTTACACGGAAAAATACAGTGTCAGTCAGAGGCCTGTCCTGACAGTGTTCCAGCCCGGTACTGCCGGAACAGACGACATATACAGACGGCTGTTTTTCTGCATTGACTGTATAAAACACCTCTAAGTATAATTAAGCGGCCTCGGCAAGGCACCAGTAAACCGGATTTTTGCTGTGCATCGGCAGGCCCTACCAAGGCGCGCCGCTAACGCGGAGGTTATAAGGAGAGAAAGATGGAACAGATGGATTTTTTCGAGCTTATTCAAAAGACACGTACCTACCGGCGTTTTTATGAAGACCGTCCTGTATCACGGGAACAGCTGCGCACGCTCATACAGTATGCGTCACTTACCCCGAGCGGCGGCAACAAAATGCCGCTCAAGTATATTGCATGCGCCGATGCCAAAACGAACGGCATCATCTTTTCCTGTCTTGGCTGGGCTGCATACCTGCCGGACTGGGACGGTCCGGAGCCGGGCGAACGCCCCGCAGCCTATCTTATCATGCTGCGCGATACTTCCATCTCAAACTCAACCGCTACAGACGAAGGCATACAGGCAGAAGCCGTGATGCTCGGCGCCACCTCGCTGGGACTCGGCGGATGCATTATGGGCAACGTACGCCGTGCGGAGCTTGCCGCCGCGCTCAACATCAGCGCCCCCTATGAAATTGCGCTCGTGCTGGCGCTCGGAGTTCCCAAAGAAAAAATCATCATAGAGCAGGTATCCCCCGACGGCAGCATCAAATACTGGCACGATGAATCAGGCGCAAACCACGTACCAAAGCGGACGCCGGAGCAGCTGCTGATAAAAGAATACTGAACGGATGCACCAGAATGTACATACCGCCTTAAAAAAACACATATCACCACATTTTATATATAGCAGCATTACTGTCAGAAGGATGTCCTAAAAAGAGTCTTGAAAAATTTTTCTTTAACACATTTAATAGCAGGAGCATTGCACTATAACGCAACGGACTCAGGAGCTGATTATGTACTTTAGAAATACACAAACGATCAAAGTTTTTTCAGACCAGGAAGTATACATCAGAAGTTATTACGCATACTGTATCTTTAAGGCACTCAAAGAATATCAGCTGGAATCGGATCACCTTAGCATGATAATGGCTTTTGCCACAAGGCTGAATAAACTGGAACGTCTATCTGAGATTCTCAATGCCCAGATCATCTGCCTTGTCAGTGACGGCAAACTCACTCACGTATCCCAAGATGATGAAGAAAACACATGGCATTTTGCAATGCGGAAAAAGTTCGTCTGGCATTTTTACGAAGATGAAAAATCATACGACCGGTTTGGCGGACAAATTCAAAGTGAAACGCAGGCCAATTTATGGAGAGCAGTCTAGGCAGGCGGTCTGGAAACTCTTCTGCGGATTTATGTACAGACGTTCTACAGCGACAGCAGCGACTATATCAGCGATCCTGAAAAAGAAGCGTCTGTTCCCGAGCAGCTTATAAAATCAGTGACTACCATTAATCTCTGTAAATTTTTACTAAAATCAAACGCCTTAACAAAAAAACAGGTTTTATGTCTTCAGCATCTGTTTCGTTTTTTTACTACAAAAGAATTTTCCGATGCATTCAGTCTGCTGCCGTACACAAATCTTGATATACTCAGATTCCTCGGCATAAGCATCGAATATCTGGTTGATTTTTTAGAAAACTGCAATACAGGTATTCTGAGCAATTTTATTGACTGTGATTACGACATAAGCACGCAATTCAAAATCTGCGTTATGGCAAACAATCTGCAGCCGTTCTTTAATTATAATTCCACAAAAGTAAACACAAAGAATGCATATGCGCTGGACTCTTTTTCGATAAAAAAAGAAACTTCAGATATTGCCATTTCACTTCTTAAAAACAGCAGGCGCACCAACATACTCTTGTACGGAGCTGCCGGCAGCGGTAAAACCGAATACGCAAAATCACTGATACAAGCGTGCGGTCTCAAAGCCATACGGTTTAAAAACAGTTTTGAAACAGAAACCGACAGCGACAAAGCCGTATCATCATTAAGTATGCTGCTTTCAATGTACCAGCAGAATACGGTATTTATTGTAGATGAAGCCGAAAGTCTTTTGGAAACACAGGCCGCACTTTTTTCTACAAGCAGCCGCAAAGGAACGGTAAACAAGCTGTTTGAAATATCCCAGAACAAAGTAATCTGGATCCTCAACTATACGGACATGATGGATATGTCCACCAAACGCCGTTTTACCTATTCCATTCCGTTTGAAAAATGAGCGGCGAAAAAATCGCAGAACTTTCCAGTACAAAGCTGAACATGCTTTCCTGCACGCCCAGATTCAAAGAAAAAATTATTACACTTTGCAAATCATATGATGTAACCGGTTCTTCAGTTGAAAACATAGTAAATGTTATTCAGGCTGTCGGCACAACTGATGAAAAAAACATAGAAAACGCCGTACGTGCTGTTCTTGAGTCAAATTCATCACTACTGTACGGGCATACAAAAATGAGAGACCCCCCAAAAGCCGAATTTGACCTGAGCGTTCTCAACTCTTCTGTTCCAGCGCAGGAAATCGTACAGATGATACAGAATGCAGAAACCTATGCACAGGAGCATGACGCGCCGCTTGACGGAATCAGAATGCTTTTTTACGGAGCAAGCGGGACAGGCAAAACTGAGCTTGCGCGCTATATTGCAAAGAAACTCGGCAAACGGATTTTATTAAAACGGGCTTCTGATATTGTCAGCAAGGGCGTAGGCGACACCGAAAAAAACATAAGCGCGGCATTCTACGAAGCAGAATCAAGCGGTCAGATTCTTTTGTTTGACGAAGCCGATTCATTCTTCCGCAGCAGGGCAAAAGCGCAGTATGAATGGGAAATAACCAAAACAAATGAGTTTTTAACCCAGATGGAAGAATTCAAGGGAATTCTTATTTGTACAACAAACATGAAAGATGATATGGATCCGGCCACGCTCAGAAGGTTTCACATCTGTGCGCAATTCAATGCACTTGATCGCAGCGGAATCGACCGACTGCTGAAAAAGTATTTTTCGCAGTTTACGTTCAGTAAAAAACAACTCGCGGCAATTTCAGCTTATAATTCGGTAACACCGGGTGATTTTGGAACGCTTGCAAGTCGCATACGCTTTATGCAAAAAGATGCGGTGACAGCAGACTATATTATAAAAGAACTGATTGCGCAGCAGAAAGAAAAAGATAATGAAAACAACCGCAGAATCGGATTTAACTGCGAGTAAATGGGCCAGCATAAAAATTGAGCATGATCGGGATTATTGTATTCTTAAGCTTCTTCATTCTGCCATTTAAATAGATACGCAAGCCCTGCCTGCTTTGCAGTTACCTGCACATCTGCACCGTGCGCTCGTCAGACTTACCGCCAAAGAATTTGTCTAACACGGCTTGGAACAACGCAGCTTCCGCAGAATCTTTCTGAGCCGCAAGCAAAAAAAGCGTCATACAGGATTTGAGTTTCAGATCATCGGGGTACCCCATGACCGCTGTTGCATCGCTTGAATCAAGCGCAAGCAGTGCACGGGAAATTTCCACAAGCCTTGAACAAAGCTCACTATCGGCAAGATAAGCACGGGCTTCTTCCAGATTCTTAATACCATAATACTGCGCCATCTCGCTGAAACCAAGTCCTTCCAACTGCGGAAAGATGTACCATATCCAGTGGCTTTGCTTTCTACCAGCACAGATTTCTGAAAACGCAGTTTTATAGTCACGTGCCTGTGCTTTTTTGAAACGGGTCAGATCATAGCTCATAAATATCATTTCATCTTTCTTCACAAACGGATTTTTAACATCAAGATTTCAACCGTTTAAAACAATCGTTTCTGCACTTACCTTCCAAGCCTGCTCGTTTTCTGAGCCTTTGTCCAACCATTATTTCAATTGCAGGGAGAATGAATTTAGTAATGATATCACGTTCAGAAAAAGTATGCTTTGAATCCATTGAAATCAGTATAATGCACTTTCTTCAAATTTATCAGATACTACTATTGTATCCGCAATTTTTTGTAATAGCAAGTTTTCACTATATCGCTCTACGCGCCCACAATCATCCACAGCAAATATCTACCTTAATAAATACACAACGGTACAAAAGTATGGTATACTGTAGTATCACAAGGGGATGTACATGAATCAGTCCAGACATGAATCACCGCACATACTTGCCTACATCATGGAGATCGACAAAGCAATCCGTAACGGCGAGTATCCGAATGCCGCCAAGATGAACAAAAAGATGGGTTGGACGATCAGCCGGAGTACCTTCCTTCGCTACATGGATATTCTGCGCACCACATACAATGCGCCTGTGGAGTTTGACTTTACAAAGAACGGATACCGTTATACCGACAGTACTTTTTTTATCCAGCAGGTAATGCTCAAAGAAGGCGAGCTGCTTACGCTTTCTATGATTCTTCCGCTGTTGGATCAATATAAAAACACGCCGCTGGAAGCTTCGTTCAAAAACCTGATGCGGAAACTCATGGACATGCTGCCCGACAGCGTTCTGGTTGATTCGTCATTTATCAACAACGAAGTTCATTTTATCACTGATCCGATTACTAAACTTGAGGAAGGTGTTTTCGAGACGGTGCTCAAGGCCACAAAGCTGCACCGTACCCTGCAGCTAGAATACAAAACATCGCAGGATACGACCTACAGCGTGCGAGAATTTAATCCGTACCATATCATCTGCCAGAAAGGCAGCTGGTATCTGCTCGGTTTTTCATACAATTCAAACGCAGTCCGGCTTTACGCCATGCCCAGAATCCGCATGTGCAGGATCACCGAAAAAAAGTTTTTCATACCACATCACTTTAAGATTGAGAAGCATATCGATCCAGAAATGGGCGTATGGAACAACAGCGGAAACAGCTTTAAGGTTGAGATTGAATTTGCAGCCAGCTTAAAAACATACGTAACAGAACGCGAGTGGCATAAAGACCAGATGATGAAAGAAAATTCCGACGGTACGGTGAGCCTTTCGTTTGAGACCAATCAGATCGACCAGACGGCCGCGTGGATTCTAAGCTTTGCAGGCGGCGCAAAGATTCTGAATCCGCCGGAGCTCAGGCAGCAGGTACGTGAAGCCGCAAAAAAGATCTTAGCACTGCATGCATAAACGTGTGCCTGTACGGCGGCCTGCATATGTACGTCATTCCGATACAAATATGAGCGATATGTACTAGCGAACAATAGTAAAAATAGGTTAAAATAAATTTATGGAAAACGACATTGTAATTTATACCGACGGAGGCTGCTCTGGTAATCCCGGTCCCGGCGGCTGGGGAACCGTGATACTTGCAGACGGTAAAGAAATACAAAAAAGCGGTGGAGAGCCGTTTACCACCAACAACCGCATGGAGCTGACCGCAGTAATCACCGCGCTGACCTATGTATCTCAGACTCCGGAGCTTGCATCACGGCCCGTTACAGTCTGTACGGACAGTCAGTATGTAAAAAACGGCATCACTTCATGGATAAAGAATTGGAAAAAGAACGGTTGGCGTACCTCCGATAAGAAACCCGTAAAGAACAAGGAGCTGTGGGTCGCGCTTGATGAGCTTGCGGCCGTAATCGCCCCGCAGTGGCGGTGGGTAAAAGGTCATGCCGGCGTACAGCACAATGAAACATGCGATTCTCTGTGCGCCATGGAAATGCAGAAATTCATGCAATAAATTTTATACAAGAAGGAAATGCTCGGCTATGCATAACCTAAAAACTTCTGCCTTCATTACAAATGCCAGACTGTTCTGTTTTATCTGTCTTTCAGTTTTTCTTTCTATTATAATTATCATTGCCGTTTCGCTAAAAACGTTCGAGCGGGATTTTATAGAGACCACCACATCGGAGCTTGAGCATATAAGCGCCGGCATAACATCTACGCTTGCCGCATGGGGCAATGTTCTTAAAGGCAGCACACAGCTCATTGCCGAGCGGCCTGACGTCATTGCCGCACTGAAAAAGCAAGATATTGACGTCATGAATAAGCTTGCCAACAGCTTCTATGACATGCTGGACATCAGCGGTGCGATTTTCACCGATGCCAACGGCATCGTGCTTGCCAGCTCAGATCCGGCCATACAGGTGGGCGCAGACTATTCAGGTCTGGAAGCCGTCGACAACGCGCTGCACCATATCAACTCCATGTGCTATGGTCCTATAGGAAGCCTGCGCTATTCAGAGATCTATGCATGTCCGATTAAAAACAGGAACGGAGCGATTATCGGCACTATCATACTCACCTATAATCTTACGGGCGATTCGTTCGTACAACTGATACACGGCTACGGCATTGACTGTACTATTTTCAGCAAAAACGAACGTGTTGCCTCCACCATTCCGAACGACATCGGTACAAAGATCAATAATGCTGAGATCGAAAACACCGTGCTTGCAAAAGGACAGGTGTTCGTAGGCCGGGTACAAGTAAAAAACATTGATTTTTATTCCGTGTATTCGCCGCTAAAAAATGAAGACGGTACAGTAGTCGGTATGTTCTTTGTGGCAAGAGAAGTCAAAGCCATAAAAATGGTCACGGCAAGTATTCTGCGAATTATCATTCCGTTCTGCATCATTATTTCCATAGGACTTATTACCGCCATCACCTACCGGCTGGGCATAAACCACCGCAAGCTGAAGCTGGAAACAGCAATGCTTGAAAAACAGGTCAACTGGGATCCGTTGACTAATGCAAACACCAGGGTGTTCGGTATAACCGAGCTGGAGCATTTTTTCAGCAATTTCCGCAGAGGATTCAAGAGTCCCGCCATAATTCTGTTCGACGTGGACAACTTTAAGTCAATAAATGATACCTATGGACATGAAGCGGGCGATCAGGTACTCAAAAACATTGTAAGCACCATCATGGCTAACTGTCGTACCAGCGATAAGATCATTCGCTGGGGCGGAGATGAATTCATCGGCATCTTTGAAGGCATGCAGGTGGACGACTGCCGGATGTTCACCCAAAAACTGCTTCAGGCCGTTTCTGAAGCTCCGATGATGTTTCAGGAACACGAAGTTCATGTGACCATCTCCATCGGTTTTTCCTACTTTCTGGAGGAAGACAGTACGTATAAAACGGTGCTTTCCAGAGCCGACAAGGCGTTGTATCAGGCAAAAAAGCATGGTAAGAATACAGCGGCCTTTGAGGACAGCTGCAACTGACTGTCTGCAGCATATAACTCTGCATATATTTTCTTTTTGCCGCACATATATAAGATATGCGGATATTATATTCATTCGGTATTCGGTTTCTTACCGTTGCCTTATCTGCCGCTGCTGCGGTAGCAGCGGTCTCTTGTACAGCAGCAGGACTTCTGCAGCAGGATCGTGAACTGCATATTACCGTACGGCTGCCGGACGCAGCTGCATATGCAGCCGGGACAGATTACGCCGGTTACGTGGTACAGCCCGATGCAGCAACCATTTCCGAAATAGCCGGCTGGGATGTTGTCTGTACGCAGCCATCGGGCAGCAGACGGATCAGTGTTGCGCCGAACGCCGGCAGCTGTACGGTCAGCGTTACGCAGGACGTCCCGGCAGGAATTCTGGCATATCCGGTGATTGCAGACGGAACATCACATTTCCCCGTATATCCAGCAGGCTGCATCTACCCTTACGGGCGGTCGTGCACCATACAGGACGGCTTTGCTGCTGATATTCTTTCTTCCTTATATGCAGGCGCAAGCAGCAGCTCAGACAGCGAATATTTTGCCCAGATTTTCAACTGGCCGCGCTTTATGGACGCTGTGCGCCGGAACAAGACGGAGGCAGAAGCAGCGGGCACACAGTATAACCCGTGGCTGCTTGATAAAAGCGCGGTACTTACCGCCATTGCAAACAGGACTTTTTCAGTGCGCAAGCTTACGCTGACTGAACGGCCGGACGAAAGCACGGATTGACCGTACTATAATACCCATATATGTCTGTATGCCAGGGCAAACGCATTTTAAAGACTTTTAAAATGTATGGTATTTAAAAACTTCAAAAAACATTAGAATTCTTTCTGGTGGTGAAAAA
>CACZQF010000036.1 GCA_902783245.1 uncultured Spirochaetaceae bacterium
AAGCGACACTTCCAGACTCAGACCGCTCAGGTCTGACGCGGCGCGCGCATTGCCGCTTACGGAGGTACGCTCCGCGGCCGTCCGCAGTGCGGAGGCGGCCTGGTCATCTATATAAAATACAAGCCTTCCGCCGCCGGTAGAATCGTCCATGTTCATCTTGCAGGACGTGAGGCTGATCGGAAGGAATACGGTCGCTGTAAGCGCGGCGGCAAGTACACAGTTCTTAGCTTTGATTAAAATACGGCGGGGGGGGGTATACATTTTCAACTTTTTCTCCATAGATATGATAAAGCGGACAACCAGTGATGCGTATTTTTACTATACCCTGTCCGCCGCATCTATGCAAGCCGGAAAGTCCTTGTACACGGAAATCAGTTTTTGCTTTCCGTGCGGGATTGTTGACGTTCCTGTTCCTTGCGCATAGAATATCAGTATGTTAGCAGCCCGTATGCAGGGATTACATCCCTATGTTCCCGGCGAACAGCCCAGGGACCGTGTTTATATTAAACTGAATGCAAATGAGAACCCCTATCCGCCTTCTCCGGCGGTGGCGCAGGCCGTAACGCGCTTTGTTGCGGATCATCCCGAAAAGCTTGCGCTGTATCCTGATCCCGATTCTTATGAGCTGCGCGGTGCCATTGCCGACATGCTGAACCAGAGCGGCGGCGTGCTGTGCCGCGCCAAAAAGACGCAGGACGGCCGCTGCGAACCGTATTTTACGGACCAGATTCCGTTTACGGTGACGCCTGACATGATATATGCGGGCAACGGCAGCGATGAAGTGCTTTCTTTTGTGTTCTATGCCTTTTTTGACGGCGACCGCCCGCTGGTGGTGCCTGAGCATACCTACAGCTTCTATCCGGTGTATGCGGGCTTTTATGGTATTCCGCTTGAAAAAATCCCGCTTAATGCCGACTGGACGCTGGACATACAGCGCATGACCATTCGTGCGTGCGAGCTGGACACCAGTATTATTTTTGCGAACCCCAATGCGCCTACGGGCAGAATGCTGGACCGCAGCCAGGTACGCGCCATGCTGAGCACGGCGCCCGGTGACCGGGTGTTTGTGGTTGATGAAGCCTATGTTGATTTTGGCGGCGAAAGCTGTATTCCGCTGCTGGCGGAATTTAAGAATCTTGTGGTGGTGCGCACGTTCAGCAAGAGCCTGTGCGGTGCGGGCACGCGTCTGGGATATATGGTGGCTTCGCCGGAGCTGGTGCAGGCGGTGACTACGGTAAAGAATTCCCTGAACCATTTTCCGGTTGACGCGATGGCGCAGCAGATCGGAATTGCCGCCTGCTCGGACACCGCGTATTATGCCGACTGCGCCAGACTGGTTGCGCAGGAGCGCAAGCTGTTCTGCCGGTTCCTGGAGGAGCACGGATGGGACGTGGTGCCGTCAGTGACTAATTTTATTTTGACAAAAAAAGACGGTGTGGACGGCGAGGAAGCCTACCGCCGCATTAAGGCGGAGGGCGTGCTGGTGCGGCACTTTAATACGCCGGGCATATCGCAGTATCTGCGTATTACCGTGGGTACCGCGCAGCAGATGGCGGCGCTGCGGAACGCCATGGAGAATCTGTAAGTTCTTCTGCGCCGGACGGTGCATGCGTCCTTGCGGCACTGCTAACGCAGAGTTTTTAAAGGAGGTTAGAGTATGAAGTTTCTTGTTATATCTGATATGCATGGAGCGGCGGGGCGGCTGGACGAGCTTGCGCCTGAGCTGAAGGCGGCTGACGCCGTGCTGTTTGCCGGAGATTTTGCGGAGTTTGATCACCCGGAGACGGGCGAGCCCGCGCTTAAAAAGCTCTGCGATGCGCATGACACGATTTTTTCTGTGATCGGTAACTGCGATGAGCCTGCGTTTTTGAGTGATATTGAGGAAAAGGATATAAGCGTGCAGGGCGCGCTGCTGTATCATGACGGTCTTGCGTTCGCAGGATGCGGCGGCGGTACGCGGTTCAACGGCAGCACGCCCAATGAGCGCGATGAGGCGGAGATGATGGAGGATCTTTCTATCGCTGAGTCTTTGGACGGTTCTAAAGACTCAGGCTCCGCGGAGACCGCTGGCATGTGCGACAATCTGATTGTTATTGCCCATAATCCGCCCAAGGATACGGGCTGCGATCAGGTGGCGCCGGGCGTGCATGTGGGCTCCGCCATGCTGCGCAAGTTTATTGAATCTAAGCAGCCGCTTGCCGTGATTACGGGGCATATCCATGAGGGTGTGGCGGTGGACCATATCGGCGCCACGACGGTTATTAATCCGGGACCGCTTGCGGACGGTCTGTATGCCGTCATGGAGATTGAAAAGCAGGCCGGCACATGGAAGGTGACGAAAGCGGAGCTTCGGAAGCTCTAGTCTGTATGCCATCTTTGTAAGCTGCTGTTTTGTTCCGACCAAGGTCGGGTCGGCAGTCTGCAGAACCGCCTGAAACGCTGTAACGGACGGGGAGTGCCGTTTTTTATTAGAAGCGGAGATGCTATGAAACTGATTTATCTTTATACAGCCGCGGTGCTTGCCTGTTCGATGCTGGCGGGCGCGGCGGAGCCGGCAGCTGATGCTGCACAGGCTGCTTCCGGAGCTCTGTCCGGCATTCCTGCCGCGGCCGAATCCGGCGTGCGCATGATAACGCTCGGGCCCGGCGGCGACGCGCTGTATGATACGTATGTTATCGGCGACGGCATGCAGTCCTATACTGCGCGCCGCTGGATACGTCCTTTTAAGATGAATGCCTATGAGACTCCCTATACGCTGTGGTATTCCGTGCGCGTGCAGGCTGAGCTTGACGGATACGTGTTCGTAAACCCGGGGCAGGAAGGCTCCGCGGGGCGGTGCGCGCGGGTGCCTACGCTTGAGAACGGATATCAGCCCGTGACCATGATCAGCTGGTATGACGCGCTGGTGTGGTGCAACGCGTACAGCGAGCAGACGGGCCGTACGCCGTGCTATACGTACGACGGAAAGGTGCTGCGGGATTCTTCCGACACCGCCGCCTGTGATCTGGCCGTGTGCGACTGGTCTGCCGACGGCTACCGGTTGCCTACTGAGGCTGAGTGGGAGTATGCGGCGCGCCGTACCAGAACCGGCTATCAGAGCGGGCGGCTTGCGAGCGGGCAGGTTGACCGCCGCGGCCGGGATGATGAGTCCGTAACGCAAGACAGCATCGCCTGGTATGATGAGAATGCGGTGGGTACCCATACCGTGGGCACGGCGGGCACTCCGTTTATGGAGGATTCTCTGCCTGAGCCCGGAAGCGGCAACGCGAACGGCGCGGGGCTGTTCGATATGAGCGGCAATGTGCTTGAGTTCTGCTGGGACTGGATGGCGGACTATACGGAGGCTGCGCCGGGCACGCGGTCTTCCGGGCCTGCGTTCGGCATGCAGCGCGTGAGCCGCGGCGGCAGCTGGTCACCGTATACGGGCTTTATTTTTGCGGGCGACCGCTATGCCTATGATCCTAATGAAGTCTATAACTACATGGGGTTCAGATTCTGCACTTCATGGTAGCGCATTGCGCTGCCGGAGCATGCTTCTTCCGGCAGCGCAATGATACTCCTGTTTTATCCCCGTTCTTTTTTCCTTATATTAAGCTGTAAAAATAATTTGACTTTGCATTACGGTATGTTATACTTGTAAAGTAACATATAAACTGGTGCAGCGTATGATGGTGTGTCCATAGTGTATGCTTCTCGGTTATTGTTCTGGGTCTCGTGTAATAATGCGGAACCGCCGTATGCACGGCGGTTTTGTTGCATAGAAGAATGAGGAGTTTATCTATGAGACGTATCCTTTTTATCCTGTTATATGCAGTGGGGTTCTGCTGCGCAGTCGCCATTATTACGGTGGGGTCACACAGACTGTTCCGCCGCGCCACTGATTCTCATTTGGAGGAGCTTGCGTACGCCAAGCTCCTTGAGCTTGATAACGGTACGGGTCCCGAGCTGAAGCTTGCGCTTCAGATGATTAAATCCCCCATTGTTATTGATCATATGTCGGATCCCGATGATGAAGAGAGCCGGCGGCTTGCGTTCCGTGAATTTAAGGTGTATCAGGATCTGTTTCAGTCGCACCGTACGTTCTGGATTTCTGATCTTGATCTGCGCTATTACTCCAACATGGAGTTCATCTATGATCTGGATAAATCGGACCCCGGCAACGCATGGTATTCCGCTACGCTGAACAGCGGCGTGGACTATCAGTTTTACGTGGACTATGACATCGGTCTGAAGAAGACGTATATGTGGATCAACGGCCTGGTGTACGGGGAAGGGCATAAGCCGGTGGGCATTGCCGGTACGGGCATTGAGCTGTCTGATTTTGTTGATTCCATGTATAAGAATCTGGAGCCGGGCGTGACTATGTATATGTATAACGCCAATCAGGAGATCTCCGGCTCCACCAACCTTGAGCATCTGGAAAAGAAGGTGAAGATTCTTGAGGTGTTCCCCGATCTGGCCAGGGCGCCCTCCGTGGTGCCTGATAAGGCGGAGATTGTTTCTACGATACGGGGTGAGTACTATATCCTGCCGCTTAAGCGTGTAGGCTGGACGCTTGTTATGTTTATTCCTTATACGTTCCGTGCGTTCTTGTCTTACGTGCCGCTGCCGCTTGCGGTGGTGCTTGTGCTGCTGGTGCTGGTGCTTATTCTGGTGGCGGTGCGCCGCATGCTTGTGCCGCTCAGCATGGTGCGCAGCGCGATCGATGATATTGCTACCGGAGATGCTGACCTTACGCGGCGGCTTGTTATGGAAATCCATACGCCGTTTAAGGTGATCCCGCGGATCGTGGATGCGTTCAATACTTTTATGGCGCGGCAGCAGGGCATGATGAAAGAGCTTATGCATTCTGAGGGCGCGCTTTCTTCTGTGGCGTATGAGCTGAAGGAGAGCGCTGACGCTACGGCTGATTCTATTTCGAATATTGCTAAGAATATTCAGGACGTGCAGGTGCAGGTGGATCAGCAGGCGGAAGGTATTCAGGAAACGTCCCGGGTGGTGCAGGAAGTTGCCACGGGCATTGATTCGCTTACGGGCGTGATTGATACGCAGACGCGGAGCATTGCGGACACGTCGCAGTCGGTTGAGCGGCTGGTGTCCGGTATTACGCAGATCAGCAGCTCCATGTCGCTTATGGTTAAGTCGTTTGACCAGCTTGATGCCGAGGCGCAGAACGGCGTGGCCAAGCAGACAAAGGTGAATGAGCGTATTCAGAATATTGATGCGCAGTCCAAGATGCTGCAGGATGCGAACAGCGCGATTGCGGCGATCGCAAGCCAGACGAACCTGCTGGCCATGAACGCGGCCATTGAGGCGGCGCATGCGGGCGAGGCGGGCAAGGGCTTTGCAGTCGTTGCCGACGAGATCAGAAAGCTGTCTGAAACGTCGTCCGGGCAGTCGCGCACCATCGGCGACCAGCTTAAGAATATTCAGGCGGGTATCGGTGAGATTGTTTCTGCGTCCAAAGAGTCAAGCGAAGTGTTTTCCGTGCTGTCAAAGAATATTCAGGATACTAACGTGCTGGTGTGCAATATGCAGTCGGTGCTTGAGGAGCAGAATGAAAACTCACGGCAGGTTATGTCGTCCCTGCATTCAATGGATGCGAATACGGCGAGCGTTAAGGACGGGGCCGCACGGATGGCTGAGGGCAACCGCCGTGTGCTTGATGAAATGCAGCAGCTGCAGAGCAGCGGCCGGGCCATTGAGCAGAGCATGTCATCCATTTCGGGCAATGCCGATACGATTTCCGAGAACAGCCGTGTTCTGGGCGAAGGTTTCGGCCGCATGAATGATTCGGTGGCGGCGATAGAGCGTGAGATAGAGCGGTTCAGCGTGTAGCTGCGGCCGCAGTGCGTACGTGCGCGGCGCTCGGACCGTGCACGTGCAATATAAAAAAGGCCGGTGTGTCAGTTCACTTCACTGACGCACCGGCCTTTTTCGTGTCTATAGCGTCCCGCTGTTACAGCGGAATGTTACCGTGTTTTTTGAGCGGATGATCCATTGAAGTCTTGCTCTTGAGCAGCGCAAGGCTTCTGGCTACGCGCTCTCGCGTGTCCTCAGGATTGATGATCTCTGAGATGTAGCCGCGCTGTGCCGCGATGGTGGGCGTCATGATCGTGTCACGGTATTCCTGTGACTTCTGCGCTACAAGCGCTGCCTTTGCAGGATCTTTCATTTCCTTGGCGTACAGAATGCCGAGCGCGCCTTCCGCACCCATGACCGCGATTTCGGCCTTGGGCCATGCGTACACAAAGTCTGCTCCGAGGTGCTTTGAGCACATGGCGATATATGCGCCGCCGTATGCCTTGCGCACAATGACCGTTACTTTCGGTACGCTTGCTTCGCTGTAGGCGTAGATAACTTTTGCGCCGTGGCGGATAATGCCTTTCTGCTCTTCCTCAGGTCCGGGAATAAAGCCGGGCACGTCCACGAACGTAAGCAGCGGAATGTTGAATGAATCGCAGTAGCGCACAAAGCGGGCGATCTTGTCGCTGGAATCGCAGTTGAGTACGCCGCCGAGTCCGGACGGATTGTTCGCTACAATGCCGACGGAGCTTCCTTCGATTTTGGCAAAGCCGACCACACAGCTTGTGGCAAACTCTTCCATGACCTCAAAGAATGAATCTTCGTCAACGGTACATTTGATGATGTCGCGCATGTCGTAGCACTGGCTGCTTTTTTCCGGCAGAATCTCAGCTATCTGCTTCATGGCCTTTTTTTCGTTGTACTTGAACTTTTCGCCCGCATTCAGCGTGTCCCCGTAGTAGTGGGGAATGTAGTCCAGCAGGCGGCGGATTTTCTGGAAGCAGTCATGCTCATCGGGGCAGCGGAAATGCGCGACTCCTGATTTTTTTGCATGAATCTGTGAGCCGCCGAGTTCCTCCGGTGTAATGGAAAGTCCCATGACGGACTGAACGACCTTGGGGCCGGTGATGAACATCTGGCTGATGGAATCGACTGCAAAGATAAAATCGGTGATTCCGGGAGAATATACGGCACCGCCTGCGCAGGGACCGGCGATAACGGAGATCTGCGGAATTGAGCCTGAGGCACGGACATTCTGATAGAACAAATCGCCGTAGCCGCACAGCGCGTCAACGCCTTCCTGAATACGGGCTCCGCCTGAGTCATTGATTCCGATTACCGGACAGCGGGCCTGTACGGCCTGCTCAATAAGCTCTGCTATTTTCTGGCCGTGCTTGAGTCCGAGTGAACCGCCCTGCACGGTAAAGTCCTGCGCATAGACGGCAACTTTGCGGCCGTTTATCATTCCGAATCCGGTGATTACTCCGTCATACGGAATATCTTTTGTTTCCATTCCAAAGCTGGTGCAGTGGTGACGGACTCCGGAATATATTTCCATAAAAGAGTCTTTGTCGCAGAGAGCCTGAATACGCTCCATGGCATGTAATTTGCCTTTTTCATGCTGTTTTTCAAAATTATATTGCATCTGCTAACCTCTTGACCGCATGATAGAGCATAATACCCCGTTTGTCAAGCTGACAAAATCTGTATATTTGTCTTTGAAGCTTTCTTGCTGTTATCAGGGGAGCCACGGATAGTCCGGCCGCAGCGCGTCAAGCGCCGCGGAATTGTCTGCGGCGTCTGCGGCTGCCGGGAAAGCTTTCAGCGCTTCCGTGAGCCTGCTGCGGAATGATTCCATATCGGGATGCAGGTCGGCGGCGGATCCGTCAATTCCGGTGATGAGCCAGGCGCCCTTGCTGAAGCGCAGCGTCACGGTATCGGTGAACTGCTGTATAAGCAGGTTGTCGCCCTGCGTGCAGACCAGGTAATAGTCAATTTTGAGCCGGCGTTCGCTGTTTTCGGCAACTGACGTGCCGTTTTCCGTTGCGGGAAGGGGATGCTGGTTACGGCGCAGTACCTGAACCTGCTGGATATCGTACGGGGTGCCGTCAATGCGCAGGCCGGTGATGCCGTACACCGGCAGCGACGGATCAGCCCCTTTGCCGAGCCATGCTTTTGGCGTGAGCGGGCTTCTGATGTTTTCGTATGCCTGGCGCATTTTGCCCGCCACAAAAATAGCGCTTACTGAGTCTATATAGGCTTTTCCCGCCTTTCCTTTTGTCATGGCTGTCATGAGCTCCGTGTCCTGATTGTCTATGCCCTGATAGAATGCCGCCGCCGTCTGTGATGCGGAAAGTCCTGTTGAGACACGCTGCCTGCCGTAGTTTCCTGCCGCGGAGACCGCCCCGATGCATACGGCGATTACGGCAACGGCTCCTGCGATGATAAGCCCGCCGTGTTTTCTGAACATGCGTCTGCGCCGTACGGCAGCGGTGTGGCGTCTGATCATTTTTTCCGCGTACTGCTGGAATTCGCGTTTCTGTGACTGCTCTTCGGACTGCGCGGCAGGAATAAAACTGCCGTCCGGCGCTATTCCGGCCTGCTTGTCCAGCGCATCAAGCGGAAAGCGGGCCGCATCCTGCAGGCTGGTTACGGCAAGGTTTGTCAGACCGGTGTTTATAGCGGCGGCAAGGGAACTGTCAATTCCGCGCACCAGGTATTGTACGGGAATACAGGCACCGTCGGAAATATCGGTACGGCGCTGCAGGGGATCCGTTTCTGCGTAGGGAACGCGGCCGCTCAGCAGCCTGTAGGCAAGCGCCGCCCGCAGGAATGTAATGCGCGCGGCATTTTCCGCGCCCTGATTGATCCAGTATCCCTGCTGTATGGCCGCTGCGTCACGGGGACATGAGGCTGCCGCTGTTTCAAACAGTCCCGCGGGTACAAAAAGAATGTCGGGAATACTGTTTTCGGGCCGGGAAAGTATGATGATGCCGCCTGCGCCCGGCGCTCTGAGCGGCAGCTGCTCGTCCGCGGCCTGCGTGACGGCACGGCACACGCTGCTTACGGCCGGCGCTAAAAGCGGACTGTTCTGCTCAAGCAGCTGCGAAAGCGTTGCGGTCTGGAGCTCTGTGTCCTGTGTGGTATCGGCGGGCAGAGTGCCGGTAAAGGCCGCATGCCCGTCAGGAAGAATCTGTATGCCGGTGAATGTCCAGGGGATGAACCGGTACCGGCGGCTGCCGTCGCATGAGGCCAGAAAGCCCTGCTCGGTGATGCCGGGCGTAACGCCGGGCACGCCGGAGGCAAGCCGCATTTTACCGAAAGAAGTCTGGTCTATGCCGGTGTCAAGAGTTACGGCGTTTTTCTGTATTGTAAGCGATGCTGTCATTGTATCATGCCTCCTTATGAACCCTGCGTCAGCGGCACGTTATGGCGTGCCGCAGCTTTCTCTGCCCATAATAACATCATTTTTATGTTTTTTGTATCCCGAATAGTGTATAGTGGTACTATGTCTACAATCGGAATGCTTACTGCCGGGCTTGAAAAACGGTACCGGATTTTCACTGCGCTTGCGCCGGTAATGATGGTCGGCGAAGTGGTCATGGAGACGCTTATCCCGCTTATTATGGCGGCGATTATTGATACCGGTATACGCGGCAGGGACATTCCCTATGTCATGAAAATGGGAGGCATTATGGCCGGCGCCTCATGTATATCGCTGGCCTGCGGCATGCTGTGCGCGCGCTTTGCGGCGGTTGCGTCGCAGGGATTTTCGCGCAATCTTCGGCGTATGCTTTTTGCCCGCGTGCAGGATTTTTCTTTTGCTAATATAGACCGGTTCAGTACCGGTTCCCTTGTTACGCGGCTTACGACCGATGTGACCAATGTACAGAATGTGTATGCCATGATTATCAGGATGTGTATACGCAGTCCGCTCATGCTCATAAGCGGAACGGTCATGTCTTTTTATATAAACCGCCGGCTTGCGCTTCTTTTTGTGATTGCCGTTCCCGTGCTTGCGCTGGTTCTTGCCCGCATTGTGTCCGCTGCATATCCGCGGTTCCGGCGGATGCTGGCAAAGTACGACACGCTGAATACGATCGTACAGGAAAACCTTACCGCCGTGCGCGTGGTAAAGTCGTTTGTGCGCGGTTCCTATGAAACGGAAAAGTTCGCCGCTGCGGCGGATGACGTACGCCGTATGCAGGCAAGCGCGGAGCGCGTGGTTATACTGACTATGCCCATGATGCAGCTGGTCATCTATTCCTGTATCGTTGCGGTGCTCTGGTTCGGCGGCGGCATGATCATCGGCGGAACGATGCAGGCCGGAGAGCTGGTGAGTTTTATTGCCTATGTGACGCAGGTGCTCATGTCGCTGATGATGCTGAGCATGGTATTCGTGAATCTGGTGCTTACAAGGGCATCTGTGCAGCGCATACGTGAGGTGCTGCTGGAGCCGCTTGATATAAAGAATCCTGCCGATGACGGTCCCGGTAATTATGTAAAGGAAGTGCTGGACGGCTCCATTGATTTTTCCGGCGTGTTTTTCAGCTACCGCCCCGTGGAGGCGGCTTCCGGCGGTACGGCTGATCCGGATGCATGCGTGCTGTCTGATATAAACCTGCATATAGACAGCGGACAGACCGTCGGAATTATCGGCGGTACCGGGTCCGCAAAAACTACGCTCGTGCAGCTGATTCCGCGGCTGTATGACACGCTTGCGGGCAGGGTGCAGGTAGGCGGCGTTGACGTACGTTTGTATGATCTCAGGTCGCTGCGCGATGCTGTGGCCATGGTACTGCAGAAAAATGTATTGTTCAGCGGTTCCATCCGTGACAACCTGCGCTGGGGGCGCGCCGACGCGTCCGATCAGGAACTGGAGCAGGCCTGCCGTGCTGCGGACGCGTGGGAGTTTATCTGTACGCTGCCGCAGGGACTTGATACGGAGCTCGGTCAGGGCGGCGTGAATCTGTCCGGCGGACAGAAGCAGCGGCTGTGCATTGCGCGCGCGCTTTTAAAGAAACCGCGTATACTCATACTTGACGACAGTACGAGCGCGGTTGATACCGCCACCGACAGCCGCATACGGAATTCGCTGCGCAAGTGCCTGCCGGAGACAACCAAGCTTATTATTGCTCAGCGGATAGCCTCCGTACAGGACGCCGATGTGATATTCGTTCTGGATAACGGCAGAATCAACGGCTCGGGAACCCACCGGTCGCTGCTTGCTTCCAATACTATCTACCGTGAAGTATATGATTCCCAGCAGAAAGGAGATGCAGAGTAATGCCACCTGTAAAGCGGCACGGAGGTGCCAAACCGAAGAATACTAAAAAAACTGTGCTCCAGCTGCTGCGGTATATGAAAGCCTACGCGCGTCTGTGGCCGTGCGTTGCCGTGTGCGTCTGCATCAGTTCCGGCGCGGGGGTTGCGGGCACCTACTTTCTGCGCCCGCTGCTTAACGTCTATATTATTCCGTTTATCGGCCGGGCGAACCCTGATCTGACGGCCTTTGCCAGACTGCTGTGCCTGATGCTCGGCATCTATATGACGGGTGCGCTGTGCACGTGGCTGAACCACCGCATCATGCTGCATATTTCCACGCGTACGTTGTACCGCATCCGTACCGATCTGTTCAGCAGGCTTGAGACGCTGCCGGTAAGCTTTTTTGATTCGCGCACCCACGGCGAGCTTATGTCCTTGTTTACCAATGATACGGATACCTTGCGCGATATGCTGAGCCAGACTATACCGCAGCTGTTTTCTTCCTGCCTTACCGTGGCGGGCGTGTTCGTCATGATGCTGATATTGAATCCGGTGCTGACCGGCATATTGGTGGTGACGCTGGCGCTTGTGATGACTGCTGCAGGTAAGATTGGTAAACGCAGCGCATCGTCATTCCGCGCCCAGCAGAAGAACATCGGAATAGTGAACGGTTATATAGAAGAAATGATAACCGGACAGAATGTGGTGAAAGTATTTACGCATGAGCAGGCCGTAAAGGAACGGTTCGCCGTTCTTAATGATGAGTTATGCCGTGCCGGAACCGATGCCAATACGTTTGCCAATATCCTCGGCCCCATGATGAATAACTTTTCGCATATTCAATATGCGTTCATCGCTATGTGCGGGGCGGTCATGGCAATCCGCGGCATGCTCGATATCGGTACCATTGCATCATTCCTGCAGTATACGCGGTCGTTCAGCCAGCCGGTGTCCATGATAAGCCAGCAGTTCAACAGCATATTGAACGCGCTTGCGGGCGCCGAACGTATATTCGGCGTTATTGGTATGCAGGCGGAGGAGGACAGCGGAACGGTTACCGCGGTGCAGGTTGTTGACGATCTGTTCGCGGAATCAAAACCGCAATGGAGCTGGAAGCTGTACGGCAGGGCGGAGCTTGTTCCGCTGCGCGGCGACGTGGAGTTTGTGAACGTGTCATTCGGGTATACGCCTGAAAAAGAAGTGCTGCATGGTGTGAGCCTGCATGCCCGTCCCGGCCAGAAAATCGCGCTGGTGGGGTCTACCGGCAGCGGCAAGACCACGGTGATCAATCTGCTCACCCGATTCTATGATCTGGCCGAAGGCTGCGGCCGCATAATATATGACGGTATTCCGGTTCAGCAGATCCGCAAGGATGACCTGCGGCGCTCGCTTGCCATGGTACTGCAGGACACGCATCTGTTCACCGGTACCGTGTATGACAATATCCGCTACGGCAATCCTGACGCTTCACGGCAGCAGATAGAGGCGGCCGCCGCGCTTGCCAATGCCGACTCTTTTATCCGTCATCTGGAGCATGGCTATGACACCGTACTTACCGGTGACGGCGGCAATCTGAGCCAGGGACAACGCCAGCTGCTTTCTATTGCACGGGCAGCCGTGGCTGATCCGCCGGTGCTGATTCTGGATGAAGCGACAAGCTCTATTGATACCCGTACGGAAGCGCTTATTGAAAAAGGTATGGATCGTCTGATGCAGGGCAGAACGGTGCTGGTCATAGCGCACCGGCTTTCTACCGTACGCAACGCGGACGAAATCATTGTGCTGGAAAAAGGTCAGATTATTGAGCGCGGTACCCACGCGCAGCTGCTTGAGGCGCGAGGCAGGTACTACAAGCTGTATACCGGGGCGTTCGAGCTGGACTAGCGGTGCAGGTGTTGTACCTGGCAGGGGGTGACTGTTGTACCTGACTGGAAGTATGTGCTGTACCGTGACCCACGAAAATTAATTTTACGCTTATTAGTTTAGTACAGAAAGCAAATTGCCGCTGCCAGCCGCGGAGCCGGGGTTTGAAACGCAAAACATCTGCACAAGCAAAGCGCGGAAGCCGTTTTGCGGGGCAAATCCCGGCGGAAGCGGCTGGCAGCGGCAAAACTTAATTTCCGCAGACTGACCGTTCCGGCCGTAGAAGACTTTCCGACCGTACCATGAACCGGTATACTATAGGTATGGATCAGTGGATTGAACAGGAAAAGGAAGCGGATATCCTTGCGGGGCTCAATGATGAGCAGCGGCAGGCAGTGACTGCTACGGAAGGCTTTGTGCGCGTCATAGCGGGAGCTGGCAGCGGCAAAACGCGGGCTCTAAGCTGCCGATTTGCATATCTGGTGAACCAGATCGGCATTCTGCCGTCGCATATCCTCTGCGTGACATTTACTAATAAAGCCGCCAATGAAATGCGCAGCCGTATACGCCGTCTTACCGGCGACAACGACACGGGCTATATCTCCACGTTCCACGGTTTCTGCGTAAGCGTACTGCAGGAAGATTCCAATGCGGTGTCATATCCAAAAAGCTTTATGGTGCTGGACAACGCTGACATCGATGCCATGCTGCAGATCATCTATGAGGAGCGTAACCTTACGCTGCGGCAGATGACGTTCAGCGATGCACGGGACATGATAGAGATACAGAAGCTGTTCAAGCGCCCTGCGTATTATGAGGATATGATCGCCATGAGCCTGGAGGAGCTGCACCGCAAATATCTGGCCGCAGAGACTCCTGCGGATATTATCTTCTACGGCTACCTGTATCAGGAAAAAAAGTGTTTTGCGCTTGACTATAATGACCTGTTGAAATTCGTGCTCTATATTTTCCATACGAATGCGGATATCCGCCGGAAATGGCAGGAACGGCTGGAATATATTATGATCGATGAATTCCAGGACATAGATTTTATTCAGTATGAGCTCATGAAGGAGCTGTGCGGCTACCATCGTAACCTGTTCATTGTGGGCGACCCTGACCAGACCATCTATACATGGCGCGGCGCGGACGTCAAATACCTGCTTGAATTTGATACGGAATTTCCCGGCACTCAGACGATTATGATGAACCGTAATTACCGCTCTGTGCCCGGTATCCTTGCCTGTGCCAACAGCCTGATCAGCGCAAACCGCCGGCGCATAAAAAAAGATCTGATTGCAGTACGGCAGGCCCAGGAGACGCCTGCGGCGGTGTACTGCCACTGCAAGACCGCTGAGGAAGAGGCGGAATACATTGCCGACCGTACACAGGCCCTTATACAGGCCGGCGTACACCCGGGCGACATTGCAGTACTGTTCCGCGCGCATTATATCAGCCGCACCATTGAGGAATGTTTTCAAAAGCGTAAGATAGCCTATACGCTGTTTTCAGGCCTGCCGTTCTTTGAGCGCAGGGAAATAAAGGACAGCCTGTGCTACCTGCGTATGATAGCGTATAAGGATGATCTGTCTTTTTTACGCGTGGTGAATGTACCCAAGCGTAACGTAGGTGAAAAGCGCATAGCTGCATTAAAGGCGTATGCGGCGCAGCACGGCGGCACGCTCTATGCGGCGCTCAAGGCGTGCGCGGACGACGAGTTGTTTGCGTCAACCGGAGCGCGCGGCTTTATTGAGCTGGTAGAATCATTCGCCGGTACCTGCCACGACATGCAGATAACCGAGCTGTTCAGCCGGCTGATGGACCGCAGCGGCTATGAGCGCGCGCTGCGCACGGAAGGCAGTCAGGAGCGGCTGGATAACCTTGCCGAGCTTAAGCAGGCTGTTCATGCATATGAAGTGTCCTGCGGCGAAGAAGCACGGCTTGAGGATTTTCTGGCCCATGCCGCGCTCTTTACCAACGCAGATGCGGGTACTACGCGGGATGCGGTGCGTATGATGACCGTGCATGGCGCCAAAGGTCTTGAATTTCCGGTGGTGTTCATTGCGGGCATGAGCGAGAATATGTTTCCGAGCAAAAAGACCGATTCTGTGGCAGCTATGGAGGAAGAACGCCGGCTTGCGTTCGTGGCTTTTACGCGCGCCCGCGACCTGCTGTATCTGACGGACTCCGAGTCGGGTGCGGCTGCGCCCGGCTTCGGCTTCCGCTATCCGTCGCGCTTTGTATTTGACGTGGAAAAAAGCCTGCTGCATTACGAGCACGAGCTGCCGGAATCCCTGCTCAGCCGATGCCGGCGGTATATTGCAGGCGCTGACGCCGCGCTTGAAAAACTGTCCGCGCTTGCGGATCTTGCGCAGGGCGACCGGGTGCGCCATGCCATTATGGGTACCGGCACCATCATGGCGGTGGACGGAGTGAAGCATCTGTATACGATTGCCTTTGACGGAATCTCTACGCCGCGCATCATGGGATTTAAGGCGCCGCTTGAAAAGCTTACGTAATGTAACCTTCGTATCATTGGTATTGTTTTACTTTGACACTTTTCGTCAAAATGTATTGCAAAAAAATTGGACACATGTTATAGTTTCTCCTGCCGAGGATAACAGCAGCGCACTGAGTGCCCTGTATCCTGCACGGATTTTCTATCAGGAGAGATACGATGAAACTTGTTTCCAGAATTATCATTGGTACGGCCGCATTTGCTGCCGCAGTTTCTGTTTTTGCAGGCGGCGTTGATACTAAATCAAATCTGAGCACGGGGTACCTGCGTAATCCCAGCCGCAATACGGAGCATGAGCGCCCGGAAGCGGTTCTGTACAATATTGCGGGAACCGGCTGGATGGACAACGGTCTGTACTTTGACGTGGGAAACCAGTTTGTTTTTAAGACTTACTCCGATGATTTTAACGGCAAGACGTACGAGGACAACAAGAACGTGCTGCTGTATCCTAATGCCGAGATTGTCTTTAAGGCAGACCGGCTGGCAGTGTTCGGCGGTTTTGACGTTGCGGGCGGCGGCGGACAGCTGAGCTACAACGACGGTACGGGCGCAACCTGGGGCCTGCTGTATAAACAGGCTGCGAAGAAGATATCCGATGCGTTGAAGAATAAGGTTGCTGCGGGGCTTGTTTCGGAACAGGCAAAGAAGCTTGCTAAAGCAATTGCTGACAATCATTCACTTGACGTATATTCCGTAACTTACGGCTTTATCTTCGGCGGCGCCTATAAGGTGCTGGACAACCTGTCTGTGTCCGCGGCGGCGCGCGTGCTGTACGGTCACCAGACGCTTGAGCTTAAATGCGCAAACAGCTATTTTAAGCAGTTCAACGGCGGCAGCGACCGCGTGCGCGCCGAGTCCTTCGGCGCAGGTCTGGGCGGCATTTTCGGCGTGCAGTGGCAGCCGGTGTACGATCTGGACGTAGTGGTGCAGTACAAAACGCTGACCAAGCTTAAGATGAAGTACACGACGCTTGACGGTACGCTTGCGGCTACGGTGCTTCAGGCTGAGGAAGGCGATAAATTCAACAACGACATGCCGCCCGAGCTGAACCTTGGCGTTGGCTACCGCGTGCTTGATCCCGTGTATGTGAGCGCAAGCTTCAACTGGTACTTCAACAGCCAGGCCACCATCACCAATACGGTGGGCGCCACGAACTACGACTATAATGATTCCTGGGAATGTGCGCTCGGCGTTGACTGGGCGGTGAACGAAAAGCTTACGGCAAGCCTGGGCGGCCTGTACAGTAAATCAGGTGCCACTAAGACCGACAACAATATTTTTGCCCCCGTGCTGGATAACATGGCGGTGGGTACCGGCGTAGAGGTTAAGCCTATGGACCGGCTCACGCTTACTGCCGGCATGCTGTATACCAAGTACTTTACAAAGGGCTATGAAAACAGCGGTATCAGCCTTGATCTGAACAAAAAAGTTCTGATGTTCAGCATCGGCGCAGCGTTCAAAGCGCTGTAGTCCTGTACAGCGGCAGTATACAACACGTTGAAGAAGCGCACTCCGGATGGTTCCGGGTGCGCTTTTTTTATATACAGCCGCCGTCAGACCTGTAAACTTGTCGGCCTGAGCGATAACAAAGTTATGGAACAGGTCAATTATACCGATACTGATACTATATGACTGTAAAAAAAATCAGATGTCTGAGCCGCGTCCTGAGGACTGTTTCTCTGTGTGCAGGGGCTGTCCTGCTGACGGCGGGCTGCGGCCGAAAAATACCGGAAATGACGCTTGAGGAAATTGAAAGCTACCGTAACAGCGGGAACTCTGAAATAATTTCCCGTACGGTGAGCAAGCCGTGGCACGATGAGCCCATGGAACCTGGTACCGTGGGCGGCTCCTGGTATACCTGTCTGAGCGGAGATCCCAAAAGTTTTAATGCGCTTATTGCGGAACGTGACGGCACCACATACGGTATCGTATCTATGATGACCGAAAGTCTGTTCGATTATAACCGCTACACCAAAAAGTGGGTCGGCCGCGCCGCGGAGTCATGGCGTGTGGTTTCCAATGATGACGGTTCGCTTGACGTTTATATTACGCTGCGGGACAATCTGTACTGGTCATTCTACAGCTCAGACCGGCAGGTACCGGTCACCTCTGATGATATTATCTTCTGGTATAACGAGATAGAAGGCAATGAAGAATTCAGAAGCTCAGCGTATTCTTCCCATGTCATGACGATGCCAGACGGTTCAACCGCACCGATAACGGTACACAAGGTTGACGACAAGACATTCTATTACCATTATCCGATGGTCACCGCCGAGCCTGAATTATTCTGCAACAACGATCTGAAGCCGTCGTTCGTGTATAAAGGCGCGCTTGAGCGCGGCGGCGTGCAGGGTGTCAAAGACCTGTACTCCGTGGCCAGCGATCCGCGTACCATCCCGTCCTGCGGCCAGTGGTTCCTGACTGAATATACGCCCGGTCAGCGGCTTGTGTTCAAACGCAATCCGCATTATTGGGAAATGGACTCCAAGGGCACTACGTTGCCGTACCGGTCTGAAGTGATCGCGCAGCTTGGTACCGATCAGAATACGCAGTACCTGCTGTTCCGTCAGGGCAAGCTTGAAAGCTTTTCCCCGCGGCCGGAAGAGCTTGAGGAAGTGGTGAATAATCAGGACAATGCGCAGAATCCGTATACCGTGTACAATGCGCAGGGAAGCCTCGGCGCTCCGATGTGGACATTCAATCAGAATCCGCAGAACAGCAGCAAGCCGTACTACCGTTGGTTTACGGACAAATATTTCCGGCAGGCTATGAGCTGCCTGCTGAACCGTGACCGCATTATCCGTCAGACATACCGCGGGCTTGCGGAGTCAAAGTACTCGCTGTTCCCGGCGGCAAATAAATACTACAATCCCGATATTATCCTGCAGTACCGGTTCAGCCATGAGCAGGCCCGCCGGCTGCTTGAAAAGTCGGGCTTTACAAAGCGCAGCGACGGCTTTTTGTACGACAAGGAAGGCATAAAAGTGGAATTCGATATTTCCATACCTTCCGGGTATTCTGCGTACAATGATATGGCTCAGATTCTTATGGATGACCTTGCGGCGGAAGGAATCACGCTGAATGTCCGCCAGACGGATTTTCAGAAGCTGGTGGAGCAGGCAACCACCACCTATGACTGGCAGAGCCTGATAATCGTACTTGGCGGCGGACAGATATGGGCCGCACAGGGCTCGAATACCTGGCCGTCGAATGGAAATATGCACATATGGAACCCGCTGCAGAAAACGCCCGCCACTGAATGGGAGGCCCGCATTGACGATCTGTACCATGCAGGCTGCACTACGGTGGACGAAACCGCAGGCAAAAAGATCTGGGATGAATTCCAGTCCATCATCCTTGAAGAATGTCCGTTTGTGTTTTTAGTGAGCACCCGCTCATTTGTTGCGCTGCGCAATGTGTGGGATCAGACTAATTATTATTATGACAACATGAACGGCTCAAAAACTGACTATATCTATGCTGCGCAATGAGCGCGGGGCGGGAGGTTATACAGTGAATCAAAAAGTTGCTGAGGTTCAAAGAACGCTGCTGCGTGCGCTGCGTATACCGCTGATTCCATGGCGGCTGTTCCAGAAAAAAATGCCGCTTTTGTCGTTTATCATCAAGCGGGTATGCACGATGACCGTCATGCTGTTTTTTCTGGGATTCGCACTGTTCGGGCTTATTGCGCTGGCGCCCGGTGACATTGTTGATCAGATGATGCAGCAGCAGATTATGGCCGGCTCCGGTCCGCAGGAAGGAGGAGCCCGC
>CACZQF010000037.1 GCA_902783245.1 uncultured Spirochaetaceae bacterium
GCGCGGCTGCTGCACCCGCTGACACCTATAGTGATGCAGAATACAGCAGCTGAGCCGGTAAAAGACTATCGCGCCGAGCACAGCACCTGCCGTATCGGCGCACCAGTCGAACACGGAGCAGCTGCGCCCCGGCACATAGCTCTGGTGTATTTCATCGATAATGCCGTAGCATGAAACAAAGCAGGCCGGAAACACATGCCTGAACCTGACAGTGCCCTGTGTACCGGCGCCGAACGCCACCCAGAACGACAGCCCCGCAAAGCAGAGCATATGCACCAGCTTGTCGGCGTTCCAGAACTGCGGCATATATTCTATGGTTGATTGCGATGACAGATGCCAGCTGCATCCCAGGATAACGGCGGCAGGGATCCAGCGGAGCAGGCGCATGCATGGCAATACGTGGGAGCATGCGCACATGATCAGTTCTCCCGCACCGCTTTCATTTCTTTTTTACGGGTATACATGGCCTTGTCGGCACGCTTGAACACATTCACCACGCTCGTATCAATTTCAGGGTCATAGAGCGCATAGCCCAATGCTGCGGACACCCGCTCCCACTGCTCAAGCGTGTCATCAGCCTGCATGGCGGCAATCTTTTCGTTGAATTCCACCGTCAGCTGCGCTATATGCTCATAGTCCGAATTCTCCAGAATAACCACAAATTCATCACCGCCGATGCGGAACACCGGAGAATGCTTGAAAATAGCACACACCATCATGCACAGCTTTTTGATGGCGATGTTTCCCTGATCATGGCCATAGGTGTCATTGATCCGCTTCAGGAAATTCAGGTCTATCATGGCTATGCCGAATTGGGTATGGCCGTCGGCAAGCCGCCATTCAAGCTTGCGCACCTCATTGTCATATGCGGTTTTATTGCGGATGCCGGTAAGCGAATCCTTGTTCGCAAGGGCGTTCATCTCAGCGGCCTTCTGCTCGGAGGTCTTGAGCCGCAGGGATGTCTCCATCAGGCTTTTCATGTATTTTTCAAGTTCAAGGATCATGACCACCACCTGCCGTCCCAGCATGGCCAGCTCGTCATCGCCCACAATATTATTCTGGATGACCGTGGCAAGCTCCACGTTCTTGTCGGCGGTGTATTCTTTTACATGATCCTTAAGGTAAATTATCTTGGAGATGTACCGGCGGTAAATGAACAGCAGCAAAATTGCGGTGCAGGTCATCAGTATTGCGGCCATTCCCGCAATCTGGATCAGCGAATTGCGCAGGATGCCCTGGTTCACGCGGGCAACATTGATCTCACAGGCTATGACGCCGAGCTTATTGCCATTGATGATGAGCGGCACATAATACGTATAGGTGTGCCCCCATTCATTGTCCCATACCTGAAAGTCAGGCTGCTTTTGGCCGGTAGACCAGGTTCTCCATTCAACGGGCACGGAAGAAGGCGTATGCTGGTATTCATCGCCCAGATACATGTATGCGCCGCCGGAGCCCTCTTTTTCCGTGCGCTCACCGTCTATCATGTAGACCACGGTATATTCTTCTGCTCCCGGTTCCTGCTTAAAGTACAGATAGTACGTATAGGGCAGGTCATATACCTTCCGCGCTTTTTCAAACGTAAGCAGCCAGTACACATGCTTGTAGATGAACCACGCCTGCTGCACTTCAGGCGAAAGCTCGGCAAAGGCAATGTCGCGCCCGAGCGTTTTCCCGGGATACTGCGATGCGAACAGGGCTTCGTAATTCTCCCGCGGCTCCCGCCAGTTATCGATATCATACGGAATATTGACTTCCGCAAAGTGCTCCTTATAGTAATTCTGGTATGTAATGAATTCATCGCCGGAGGCCACCATCAGCTCCTCAAAGTAGGAGCCCACCTCCTTAATTCTGTCCACGCACTGCGACCGGTATATTTTGGTCTGGTTCACATACGCCATGAACCCGGTCATAATAAGCGTAATAATCGTAAAATCGAGAAATACTACTGCGAATTTGAATACAAGGCTGTCGGTCTTTCTCTCCATAGTATTATTATAGTATGAGCTTTTTTGCAATTTAGCAAGCTTTTTATCATGGAAATCAATTTTTGTGTCCGGCAGCTGCTCCCGCCGGGGTCTGCCCCGCAAAACGGCTTCCGCGCTTCGCTTGTGCAGATGTTTTGCGTTGCAAGACCCCGGCTCCGCAGCTGCCGGGCACAAATTTACTTTCCAATTCCGGCATAGAAATACAAATTTGATTTCCACGGCTTTTTATTACGGAAATGCACCGTGCGGGCACTGCGCGCCCGGCGGCTGCACGGCAACACAGCAGGAGCTGTCGCCGCAGCAGCAGCTACTGCTGCAGCGGCAGCTGCAGATCCTTGCGGAACGGCTTGGTCACTTCATGGAACCCCGGCGCACGGTAGTCTATATGCCAGCCGCCGCTGTAGAATCCGTTCTCATCGGCATCCGGGCTCACAAAGATCACTTTCGGGGGATTCTCCGTGTCATGCACATAGACGTTTGATTCCCAGTCCTGCCCATGCGGGTAAGGAAAATCATCATCGCACAGCGGCAGCTGATCCTGCGGAGTGCGGACGGTGATGCGGTACACGCCGGGCTTAAGCAGCAGGTGCATGGCCATGCCGCCTTCAAGGTAATAGCTTTTCTGATAAGGATGCGCAATATCAGGATCAGTAACCCATTCATACGTGGCACTTGCGCTGGTATACGTAACATCATTGCCCTGCTCGTCTTCCAGCCGTATCCAGCAGCGTATCTGGTTCAGCCGCTCAGTGTTCACCGGGCGGTAGACAATAAGCGACCACGGGTCAAACCTGAGCGGCGGCAGCGTATAGTCGTACACCGGCCGCGGCCCAGACATGGTACTTCCGTCCGCATGGACCGCAGCGCAAAACAATAACGGCAGCAGCAACATTGCCGGCAGGCAAAGAATGCTGCCGCAGGTCAAATCAATCAGCTTCCGCATGCGACCCACAATATAACCAGCCTTCTCCATAGCTATACGCAGGTGCTTCCTCGAGCTTGCAGCAGCCTGCGTCCACAGCATACCACACATCCAGCGCTGCGTACATACGGTTCCGGCAGTTTCTCCGGCAGCAGGCAGGGCACGGCAGGAGCGCAAAAGCCCCCGCGGACACCCCATGGAAGCCACCGGGCACCCGCGGGATTCCCGCAGGAGCCTATGCCGCCTCCGCGGGCGCTTTCCGTACGCCGATCCTGCTCCAGTCCACCTTGCGCGTACACCACATCACCGCCGCCAGGATGCAGAACGCGAACAGCGCGCCCATAAGGAACGCATAGTCCTCGCTTTTGAGTGAGAAAAACAGGTATGCATACAGCAGCACGAACACACCTTCCATCATGGCGCCGAGCTTCAGCTTTGCGGTAACCGCCGCCAGATACAGGCTCACAAGCAGGGAGGAGCCGCAGGCGCCCAGCACATAGGCCGCGGCAAAGGGCAGGTGCTCGGAGACCGCAAGCAGCAGCAGGAAGAAGATGACGCAGGCGGCGCCGCTCAGCAGGTAGTTCACCGGATGCAGTGAAACACCGGCGAACAGCTCTGACAGGAACAGGACGATGAACGGCACGATGATGAACAGGATGCCGTAGGTAAATGCCCGCTCAAGCTGCTTGTACAGGTTCACCGGCTGCACGTACGTGAATCCGATGCTCGTGTCGGCGCTGGCATAGGGCACTTCCCACCGGGCGGTAAAGCCCTCGGCGCTGATATCCCGCACCACCGGCAGATAGTCGCAGCTCGTAAAGTTGGGTGAATTCCAGTCCGATGCTACCGACATGACGGTTTGCTTTGCCACCGGAGTGACCATGAACGAACCGGCGCCCCGCAGCACCATATCCGTGCTGAACGTGTTCCTGCCCGGCGCCACGGCGCACAGTATGCCTATCCGCTCCTTGCCCGTCACGGTCACAATGTCGCTTTCATACGCCGTACCGTTGAGCGTGAACACCGGATGCTGCGACAGGTTCAGCCGGTCGGTCCTGATGTACAGCTGCGCGCTGTCCAGATGATACTCATAGCCCTGCTTCGGCGGCAGCTCCACCATGAACTCCGCCTGCATGCCCAGCGTACCGGTGAACACGGGCGCGCTGTAGATTCCTATAGTCCGCATGTCGGATTTCAGCGCCGCCGCATAGGTTCCTTTGACCGGCGCTATGAACTCCGTCAGCTCCTCAGTCTGTTTTTCCTTTGACCGGCTGCCGTCCGAATACACCGTTTCCTGATACCATGTATGGGTCACCGGCACGGCGATATACGGCCCTGCAAGGGAAAAATCCCCGCCTGCGGCACGTTCTATCTCATCCTTTGCATGGCGGTATGTATGCTGCCTGCTTTCAAGCTGCCCCCGTATGCATGCCAGCCCTGCCAGCAGCAGGCCTGATACAGCACCCATAACCAGCAGCTTTGCCGTAACTCCGCCCATCATTATCTTTTTCATACGCAATACCTCCGTAACATACGATGCATACAGCCTAACGTATCATTGCGGCAGAATTGCGACGGAATTATGGCGGACTGCGGGCAGAACCGTGTTATTTTCTAAGGAAGCTTCCGTTACAATACGGCGGATGAAGACGGCGGAAGGATCGGAAGCTCCGCACAGAACAATGCGCCGCCGAGCCGTTCGCTGCGTCCGGCGCATACCGTGCCGCCCGAAGCCTCCGCTATGGCTTTTACAATGCTCAGGCCAAGCCCGGTATGGGGCACCTTTCCTGCATCGGCTCCGGGGCGGCAGGAATAGAAGCGGCTGAATATGCGCTCCGTATCCTGCTCCGCTATGCCCGGGCCGTCGTCTTCCACGCAGACGGTAAGCAGGCGGCCGCCTGCCGCATCATGGCGCACTCCGAACGTTACGCTCACCCTGCGGGCAAAGCCCGCCGCGTTGTCCACAAGGTTGCCGATCAGGCGCTCAAAATAGTCAGGGTTCATGCGGACGGTTATATCACCGGATGGTTCAGGCGCACCTGCATCAGGTGCCAGGGCCACCGAAACCGCTACGCCTGGATAGGTGCCCATGACCGCCGCCGCTATGTTCCGCGCAAAATCCACGGCACAGAACGCAGCGGCACCGTCCGATGCATCGGTACCGTCTATGCGTGAAATCCTGCGTACGCCGCTCAGGAGCCGCTCCAGGCGGGTCACCTCCTCAAGGATAGCCTCCGTGAATCTGGCGCGTTCCTGAGTGCTCATGCTGCCGTGCGACAGGAGCTCGGCGGAGGAACGGATGGCGGCAAGCGGGTTTTTGAATTCATGGGACACGTCAGCCGAAAATGCTTCGGTATACCTGATGCGTGCGTTGAGCTTTTCTATAAGCGTGCTGAACGACCGCGACAGCGCACCTATCTCATCCCTGCGCTTTTGTCCGGCAAAGCCGGTAAAAAGGATCCTGCCGTTTTTATCCGCGCAGCCGGCAGTCTGCCGCGCAAGCTTTTTGAGCGGCAGGCTTACCCGCGCCGTAAGGAACACGGCTATGATCCCCACCGCCGCAAGCGACCACAGGAACACCCTGCCCAAATCGGTGCGCAGCTCGTACAGGTTCTGCAGTATGCGGTACGTGGACCGGGACACAAGGATAATGCCCGCCACCGTATCACCGTGCATGACCGGCACGGCGGAATACAGCGTAACGGAAACCTGTCCTCCGGAGGAAATGCGCGTGGCGGCGCCGTATTTTCCTGACCGTGCCGCCTGTATTTCGCTTCCAGTATATACTTTTTTGCCGGTATAAAAGTCCGCGCTTGCATATGCGGCGGGCGGCCTGAACAGCTTGCGGTATACCCGTACCGGCAGGGAAAAGAGCCGGTACACAAAGCTGTTCTCCGCGCTTCTGGCAGCAGTGACGGGCGGCTCCGCCGCGGCGCTTTTTGGTTCAGCCTGCGGCTGTGCGGACGGCTCCTGCTCCATGGCGCTTGAATCTGCAAGCAGCAGACCGGTGCTGTCGAGGATGCGGATGCGTGCATCAAACCTGCCGTCCATCCGGCGCAGGACGGCGCGCGCATCTTCACCGCTCACCCCGCCGCTGCCCATGCACGACAGGCTTGCCGCAAGGATGCGTGCCTGCTGGACGTTCGAGGATTCTGTAAGCGAAAGCAGCTGGTTTTCATACGTCCTGAGCATCATCATCACCGCCACCGGAATGAACGCAACGATGACCAGAAAGAGGGAAATCTGTATGCTGATGGGGATTGCCGGTTTAAACCGCAAAGCGGTACCCCAGTCCGTAAACGGTTTCTATAGACTGGCTGCCTATCTTTTTGCGCAGCCGCTTGATATGGCAGTCCACCGCACGGTCGTTCAGATAGGTGTCATCGGGATATGCAGCCGATATCAGCTGCTCACGCGTCAGCACCTCACCGGCATGCTCTATAAATGCCCTGAGCAGGCGGAATTCCGTTACTGTCAGCACCAGCGGCCCGCCGTCAAGCCGTGCGGTGTATGACTGCGGATTCAGGCTGATATGCCCCAGCGTGACGCAGCCTGCATCCTGCGCCGCGCCGCCTTTTTCTGCCGCGCCGCTTCTGCGCAGCAGCACATGCACGCGCGCTATAAGCTCCCGCATGGAAAACGGCTTGCACAGATAATCATCGGCGCCAAGCTCCAGGCCGAGCACCCGGTCGAATTCCTCGTCCTTGCTGGTAAGGAACATAACGGGCACCGCACAGCCGCGCTGGCGCAGCACCCGCAGCAGGCTGAGTCCGTCCATAACCGGCATCAGTATATCAAGAATATACAGGTCAGGCTCAGGTCCCGCCGCAGCAGCAGCTCCGTCGGCATACTGCACAGCCTGGAACCCCTCTTTTTCAAGCGCACTCGACACCGCCATCCTGATATTCTTTTCATCATCCACAACCGCGATTGTCATGGTCTCAGTATACCGAAGGCCGCCTGCGCCGTCACTATGATAAAGGCCGCGGCGGTGAGCAGCCGCAGCCCTACGCCGGTAATGAAGCCCAGAAAAGACCACGCGGCCACATACAGCCCGTGCCTGATACGGGTACCGCCGGTATGAACCATCTCGCCGATGAATGCGCCCAGAAACACACCCGCGAACATACCGACTCCCAGCCCGAGCAATCCGGCAAAGCAGCCGATGACGGCGCCCACGGAAGCTTCCTTTGAGCCGCCCGCACGGCCGGCGAACAGGGCGGGAACAAAATTGTTCACCACCTCCACCGCAAGCGTAACCACCGCGCACACGGCAAGTACCGTCCATGGCAGGCTGCAGCTGCGCGCAAAGGAAGCGGTGAGCATACCGCACCAGCACAGCGGGGTGCCCGGCAGCCCCGGCACAATGCACCCTATAAATCCGATCAGGAACAGGATTCCTGCCGCGATATATAAAAGTATGTCCGTCTGCATGGCTGCCTCCTTGTGCGCTTTCCGGTTTACTGTTTCCAGTGTA
>CACZQF010000038.1 GCA_902783245.1 uncultured Spirochaetaceae bacterium
AGATAGATTATGAAAGCAATGAATGCAACCAAAGCCTGTGCAAATCTTTTTAAAATCATGGCTTTTGTAAATGACAATTCACAGCCTTTAACTCTCACTAATTCAAAAGGAAAAAATGCTGTCCTTGTCGGTGAAGATGACTGGAACGCAATACAAGAAACACTGTATTTGAATTCTGTTCCGGGAATGGTTGAATCATTGATTACGTGTAATAATATCGCCTGACAACGCGCATCCGGGGCGCTGAGGAGCGGAAATGAAAAAATTTGTTTTTATACTGTTAATACCCGTTATATTCTTTTCTTATGCCGGCTCGGAAAAAATGTCACTTCATATTCCTCCGGCAGAAAATGATGTTAAGAGGGAAACGCTTGATTGGTATGCAACTCTTGGAGCAATAAGAACAGCAACAACTGATAATGCAATTGTTTTTGTAGATATTGCTATTGGATATGAAAAGGGTGATAAAATTGTTGCGACAGAGCTTTCGGAAAAAAGAATAGAAATAAAAGATTTTCTAAAAGCATATTTCGCATTAAAACCAAGTGAAAAATTAAGTCACGAGTATGAAGATTCTATACGATTAGAAATTTTGGATATGATTAATTCTGCTATTCTTACAGAATCTAAAATAGTTGAGATAAGATTTCTACAGCTGGATATTGCAAAAAAATAATTGTAACAGGCAGGGAATGAACATGACTAAAACCTACAGCGGCTATGATGCCATCATCATTGGTGCGGGGCCGGGCGGGATTTATGCCGCCTGCAGACTGGCCGAGCATGCCCGGAACAGCGGGCACCCGCTCAGAATCGCAATCATTGAAAAAGGAAAAAAACTGTCCGAGCGGCACTGCCCCTCAAAGGAAAAGAATATAAAGTGCATCGGCTGTAAAATCTGTGCTATTACCGAAGGATTCGGCGGATGCGGTGCGGTAAGCGATTTTAAATTTCCCATAACGAATGATTTCGGCGGCACGCTCTGGGAAAAAGTTGGCAAACCAAAAGCGCTTGAGCTTATGCAGTATGTGGACCGCATCAACAAGGATGTGCTCGCCAAGCGGGACATAGCAGTTCCTAAGCTTTTTTCTACCCGCAACTCACAGTTTAAAAAACTCTGCACGCAGAACAACCTGCATCTGCTTGATGCAGAGATCAGGCACCTCGGTACGGATCTGGGGCAGATTGTCATGCAGGATTTGTATCAGCTGCTGTGCAATTCGGGCGTTGACTTTTATTTTGAGACTCGTGTCACCGCCATAGAGCCGGCTGCCTCCGCGCAGGGGGCTGCTGACGGCGGCGCATATGTCGTGCGGTCTGATGACGCATGCTGGCAGTCGAATAATGTGATCGTGTCAGCCGGCCGCTCCGGCTCGAAGTGGCTCGGCCAGGTGTGCGCGGAGCTGGGAATCAGCACCATATCGAACCGCGTTGACATCGGCGTGCGCGTGGAGCTGCCCGAGGAAGTGTTCAGCCACATTACCGACGAGCTGTATGAGTCAAAGATCGTCTATAAGACAAAGACATATGAGGACAACGTACGCACCTTTTGTATGAATCCGCGCGGAGCCGTGGTGACGGAGAATGTGGACGGCTATATAACGGTGAACGGTCACAGCTATGAGGACGAATCGCTTAAGACAAATAATACCAATTTTGCTCTGCTGTGCAGTAAGCATTTTACGCAGCCGTTCAACAATTCAAACGAATACGGCGAGTCCATTGTAAAGCTGTCGAACATGCTTGGTGGAGGCGTCATTGTCCAGCGGTTCGGCGATCTGGTGCGCGGCAAACGCTCAACCAAATCCAGAATCGAAAACAGTACGGTCATTCCTACGCTGCAGGCAGAGCCGGGTGATCTGGGACTGGTACTGCCTAAACGTATTCTGGACAATATTATCGAAATGATATACGCGCTGGACAAGATCGCGCCCGGCACGGCGAATGACGACACGCTGCTGTATGGTGTGGAAGTTAAGTTCTATAATATGGAAGTAGATGTAACGGAGAATCTGGAAAGCCATGCGTATCCGGGACTGTTCATCATCGGTGACGGTTCCGGCTGGACCCATTCTCTGAGCCAGAGCGCGGCATCCGGCGTCCATGTGGCAGACACGATTTTCCAGCGGCGCACACACTCCGTTCTCTGACGTATACGTACCTATACGCATGCGCGCTGCGTGCTCTTGTGCTACGTGCCTGTATAGACTATAGTTACCGTATTATGATGTTTTCGCCTGTTGAAATTCAAGAAACGGTTAATATGTTTATGCGCCAGAAGCTCGATGTCCGGGCTATCACGATGGGCATTTCTTTGCGCGACTGCGCTTGTGCCGACGGCAAAAAGAGCCGCCAGCGCATGTACGATAAAATCATGCGTTATGCGGGCAATCTGGTGAAGGTAGGTCATGATATAGAGACTGAATTCGGAGTGCCCATCATCAACAAGCGTATTGCGGTAACGCCTATTTCGCTGGTGGCGGAGCCGAGCGGTGAAGCGTCTTATGTAGAATGGGCGGTGGTGCTTGATTCCATTGCCAAAGAGCTTAATGTAGATTTTGTAGGCGGTTTTTCTGCGCTCGTGCAGAAGGGTATGACTAAAGGGGATGAGGTGCTCATTTCTTCGATTCCCGAAGCACTGACGGTGACTGACCGCGTTTGTTCTTCTATAAATCTTGGTACCACCAAGAACGGCATTAATATGGATGCCGTAAAACGCATGGGGCAGATTGTTAAAGAGACTGCCGAACGTACCAAGGACAGGGACGGCATCGGCTGTGCCAAGCTGGTGGTGTTCTGCAATGCGCCTGAGGACAATCCGTTTATGGCCGGCGCGTTCCACGGTCCGGGCGAAGGAGACGCGGTGCTGTCCGTCGGTGTGAGCGGCCCCGGCGTTATCCTTGCGGCCGCTAAAGAATACCGCGGCCAGCCCATCGATGTGCTTGCTGACGGCATTAAACGTATGGCATTTAAGGTGTCCCGCATGGGGCAGCTGGTGGGTACGGAGGCAGCAAAACGGCTCGGCGTGAATTTCGGTATTCTTGATCTTTCTCTTGCGCCTACTCCGGCAGTAGGTGATTCCGTGGCGCGTATTCTTGAGGAATGCGGGCTTGAGGGAGCGGGGGCGCCCGGAACTACGGCGGCGCTTGCCATGCTTACCGATATGATAAAGAAAGGCGGCGTCATGGCCAGTACGAGCGTAGGCGGCCTTTCCGGTGCGTTCATTCCGGTTTCAGAGGACGAAGGCATGATCAATGCAGTGAAGCAGCATTCTATTACGCTTGAAAAGCTTGAGGCCATGACTACGGTGTGTTCGGTCGGCCTTGATATGATCGCTATTCCCGGCGATACGCCTGCCACTACGATAAGCGGCATTATGGCGGACGAGCTGGCGATCGGTATGGTAAATAATAAGACTACCGCCGTGCGTGTTATTCCTGTGCCCGGCAAAAAGGTGGGAGAATGGGCCGAATTCGGCGGACTGCTCGGCGGTGCGCCGATTATCGAGGTGAATACCTTCGGCTGCGCTGACTTTATCAACCGCGGCGGCAGGATTCCCGCGCCTATCCACAGCTTCAGAAACTAAAACCCGTACGGAGTGATATGCGGATACAGTCAAAGTCGCTTCCCGGGTTTTACAAGAATCTTTTTATTATCGCTATTCCTATTATCATCCAGCAGCTGATGATGACCTTTGTGAACATGCTGGACACCATTATGGTGGGCCAGCTTGGTTCCGTCGAAATAGCGGGTGTAGGACTCGGAAATCAGATATTCTTTATGCTGAATATGGTGCTCTTCGGAATTTCCAGCGGGGGGTCCATCTTTATTGCGCAGTACTGGGGAAAGCATGATATAGACGGCATTCATCGGGTCATGGGCATTATGTTCAGCATGGCGCTTGCTACGGCGCTGCTGTTTTCTGTGGGCGCGATTTTTTTCCCTGCGGTGCTTATCGCTTTATATTCCGATGATGCGGCGGTTATAGCCAGCGGCGCCGGATACCTGCGGATCGTAGGTTTTTCTTACCTGTTTATGGCCGTGGGATTTGTGTATCAGTTTTCGCTGCGCAGCACCGAGCATGTGCGGCTGCCCATGATTACGACGGTCATTGCGTTCGGCGTGAACGTAGTAGGCAACTACCTGCTGATTTTCGGTGCGTCCGTCGGGCCGGCGGACGGTCCGTGGCTCGTCATTCCGCACATGGGTGTCCGCGGCGCCGCTCTGGCCACGATCATATCGCGTGCAGTGGAGCTTATAATACTGGTCGGCTATGCTTATGCCCATGGTTATGAGACCGCCGCTCCGATTCGCCGCTATGTTGCGTTCAACCGGTTCCATGTTTTTAGATTTTGTAAGGTTTCGCTGCCGGTCATCCTGAATGAAACGTTGTGGGGTGCCGGCGTCACTATTGAAAATTCTATTTTTTCCCACATGGGCACCGCCTCCATAGCAGCGTTCAATATAATCAGTACGGTGTCGCAGCTTACGTGGGTGTTCTTTATCGGCGTGGGTAATGCGGCGGCTATTCTGATCGGCAAGCGTATCGGTGCTAGTAAAATAGAAGAATCGCGGGCATATGCGAACCGCTTTGCGTGGTTCATGCCTTGTGCGGCAGTGTTTTTTGCGCTGCTGCTGATCCCGCTCGCAAATCTGCTGCCGCGTTTGTTCAAGGTTGAGCCTGAGATTCTGGACATGGCCAAGGCCATGCTGCTTACGCTTATGTGCAGCTATCCGTTCAATGCGTTTAATATGTGCATGATTGTGGGCGTGTGCCGCTCCGGCGGTGACACCCGGTTTGCGGCGGTGATAGATCTGGTGTGGATGTGGGGCATCGCCATTCCGCTCGGTGCGTTCGCGGCGTTTGTGCTCGGATGGCAGGCTTGGCAGGTGTATGCCTGTCTGCTGGTGGAGCAGGTTTTAAAGACGATATGCGGAATCGTACGGCTGCGCTCGGGCAAGTGGCTGCATACTGTTTCTATCTAGAGGCATCTTGTGGAGTTTCGTGAGATTGACAGTTCGCTTGCTGAGCCCTGCGCCGCATTTCTGCGGATGCATGAGCGCAGCTGCGCTTCTTTGGTGGATTCGTTCCGAAGCAGGAGGCGTGATGTGCTGCAGGCGGCGTTCGTGCAGAACGGCAGCGTGCGGGGCGTGGTGTCGTGCTCCAAGGGCGGGGTAGTGCTGTTCTGCCTGCCTTTTACATCGGAATATCCTTCGTATACGCCTTTCCTGCGCCGCCTGTTCGCGCACCGGGAGCTGTTTTGTGTGAACGGCGAGGAGACCGGCGCTGTATATTTTATGCGTTTTTTTGCCAGCGAGCGGCAGCTGTCCCCTGAGCAAATAAACCGGTATTACCTTATGGAGCGTGACAAGCGGCTGGGACCGCTGGCGGTTCCTGCGCTGCCGCCTATGTATACGGCGCTGCGCTGCGCAGACGATGATCTGCCGGAGCTGCTGGTGCTGGAGGAAGGGTTTGAAAAAGAGGATGTACTGCAGTCTGACCAGGGGTATGACGCAGCGGTGGCACGGGCAAAGCTTGTGCAGCAGCTGCGCAAAAAGGTGCTGTTCGCGATACGCGGCAGGCAGAACGGCTTTTTTCGGTTCGTTGCCAAGTCGGCGGTAAATGCGCAGGGGTATGCTGTGGGACAGCTCGGCGGCGTGTATACGCTGCCTGAATACCGACGGCACGGCTTTGGGTATGCTGCGGTATGTACTGCGGTGAACAATCTGACGGCTGCGGGACTGAGCTGCGTGCTGTTCGTACGTGAAACAAATACTGCCGCCTATTCCCTCTATTATAAAGCAGGCTTTGTGCCGGTCGGACGATATATTATTTCCTATTATTAGGCGTCAGCACGCCTGAAACTCTAAAAGCTGCATTGCTAAAACTATTTTAACTTGTGCATTTTCTAATATTGCGTTACTATATTTTTTGAATTCATATACAAAAATTACAGGGGGTTATATGAAAAAAAATAGCACACCGATTGCTGCCTTGGCAGCTGGTGCAGCCATTTTGCTGTCGCTGACATCCTGCGGCGGCAAGGCTTCGTTCAAGGCGGGTACGTACACCGGAACCGCAAAAGGCCGGAACGGCGATGTAACGGTCTCCGTAACGCTTACTTCCAGCAAGATTAAATCAGTTGAAGTTTCTAAGCATGAAGAAACTCCCGGCATCTCAGATGCCGCAATCAAAGACATTCCTGCGGCTATCGTAAAAGCCCAGTCTGCCAATGTGGATACAATTTCCGGCGCGACGATCACCTCAAAGGCGATTATCGAAGCCGCTAAAGCAGCTCTTGCTCAGGGTGGTGCCGCTGATACTGGTGCTGCAGCTGCTGCTCATAAAAATGTTGCTGTTACTTACAAAACACCGGGTACCTATGAAGGTACTGCTGCCGGTATGAACGGTCCTGTAACGCTGGAAGTTACTTTCAGCGACAAGGCTATTACTGATATTAAGGTAAAAGCTTCAAAAGAAACCGCACACGTCGGTGATCCTGCATATGACATTATGTTCAAGGATGCTAAGGAAGCCAACGGTTCTGGCGTTGATATCGTTTCTGGCGCAACCTTCACTTCTCTGGCTGTACGCAACGCTCTGAATGATGCAGCCGGTAAGGCCGGTGTTTCAAGCATCGATGACTTTAAGAAAAACAAGGTTGTTCATGCGGCTCAGGCTCCGATTGAAGGCACCTATGACGTGGTTGTAGTCGGTGCCGGTGGTGCCGGTATTGCTGCTGCCGCTCAGGCTGCTCAGAACGGTGACACCGTTCTGGTTATCGAAAAGAATGCTGAAATCGGCGGTAACACGCTTGTTTCCGGCGGTCAGTATCAGTCTGTAATGCCCTACCTCTGCTGGGAAAAGGACAGACCGGATGCAACAACCGGTACATACAATGGTAAAGAATTCAACAAGGTTAAGATGGCCAACGGTAACATCTCTGTTCTGAAAACCATCCTTAACTGGAGTGAAAAACCGTTTGACGGAACTGGTGCAAAAGACTGGTTTGAAGCCGGTGATATTGAGCGCCTTTCTACCCACGGTGTGCATCAGGAATACCTGCCTGTGCTCCGCGAACTTAAGAAAGAAATCAAAGACTATCTGGCATGGGCAGAACCTCAGCTGAAGAAAGGTAAGAATGAATCTCTGCTTACTCTGTTCTCTACAGTTAACCTGCACATCTTCCAGACATACTACGGCGGTCTGCGCCCGAATGTAGAATTCACCAAGTGGATCTACGGCGACTATGACCTGGTATGCCAGTTCATCCGCGACGGTCAGGATCTGAAGCGCTGGCTCGTTGAGCAGGGATCTGCATTCGTAGATGATCAGCAGCCCACGATCGTTGGTGCTTTGTGGAACCGCGAGAATGACTATCTTAAGAAGGGCCCGACTGCATTCCAGTGGGGAACCTACTTCAACCCGCCGCTTAAGACTCTTATTGAGACCAGTCCTACTGCAAAAGACAACAAGATCCTTCGCCGTACCGATGCTAAAGAGCTTATCGTAGAAAACGGCAGAGTAACTGGTGTTAAGGCCGTTATGTATGACGGTACTCCGGTAACCGCTCATGCTAAGAAGGGTGTTGTTCTTTCAACCGGTGGTTATGCTGCCAATGTTGCAAAGGTTATGGAAACCAATGACTACTGGAAGCCTGGCAAAATCACTGCAAGAACACAGACTACAAACCGCTCAACAATGCAGGGTGACGGTATCATAATGGGTGAAAAAGTTGGTGCTGCTACAACAGGACTTGACTTTGCTCAGCTTATGCCGATTTCTTGGATTGACAACGGTCAGCTCGCATTCGGTGGTGGAAACTACTCTGTTTACATTAACCCGACAACTGGTAAACGTTTTGTAAACGAAACCAGCGAGCGCGACGTTCTTTCTCTTAAAGAGTTTGACAATGGTATTGAACGCAATGGTACACAGGGTGTATTCATTGAAATCGCAAACAGCAAGGTACCGATCCAGGGACCGTATCCTTACGGAACACCGGGAACAGAAGCTTGGAAAACCGATGTACCGTGGAGACAGTATGAGCGTACAATTGACCAGTTTGATGCTTTGTTCAAAGAACTTGGATTTAAGTGCGATGCTAATGTTGTGATCAAAGAAATTGAAGATTATGATAAGGCTCTTATCAGCGGTAAAGAAACCAGCCTGCCGATCCCCAAGACCGGTTGGACACACATTATCGGTGAAGCTACAAAGAAGGCTGATGGTTCTTATGACCTTTCTTCTTACAAGCTGGCAGGTGTTCCGCTTAAGATCAGAATTATGGCTCCTTCAACACATCACACAATGGGTGGTCTGCGTGTAGATGTTAAACGCCATGTACTTGACAAGAACGGCCAGATCATTAAGGGTCTGTATGCTGCTGGTGAGGTTACCGGTGGATTCCATGGTGGCAACCGCCTTGGCGGCAACGCAATCGTTGAGATCTTTGTATCAGGCCGCACCGCTGCTAACGCGATCAAGGCTGACAACTAAGGGTATCTGAAACCCTGTCTGAGCGGCTGTGTTGCAGGTATTCCTGCATACGGCCGCGGTATAAGGGCACCGTCCTGCATGCAGGACGGTGCCCTTTTTTTTTATGAATGTTTTTAGTGCGATTTCAGAATTTTATTAAAAAAAGTTCATAAAAATGACCATTGCTACTGTTGTATATGATAAAAATGTGTTATTATGAACATTAGGAGGCAAAAGTCCGTGAAAAATAAGCGTGGTGTCATTACAAAGCGTCAGCAGGTGATTCTGCAGAAGCTCAAGGATGATAAGACTGTTTCGGTTGAAATTCTGGCGCGTAAGCTCAATGTGTCTCCGTTGACTATTCGGCGTGATCTTGAGCGGTTTGAAAAGCAGGGCTTTGTAAAACGGTTTTATGGCGGAGCTTCGCTGATCGAAGGCACTATCGCGGAAGATCCTTCTAATAAGTTGGGAGCTGCCTCGGAAGGTGACGATACAGCCCTGTACCGCAGAATCGTGGCACAGCGTGCGGCAGAGCTTGTTGAGGACGGCGATACGATCTTTATAAACAGCAGCCGCACCGCGCTTGCGCTGCTGGACTATATTACTCATAAACGCGTTACGATCATCACCAATAACGGCAATGCGCTCAACGTGCCTCACGATCCCATGGTATCCATCATCCTTACCGGCGGCGAGATAAGCAGCGGAAAGTATTCACTGGTAGGGGATTTTGCTTTGTCCACTATAAAGAAGATGCAGGCTGACAAATGCTTTATCGGTGTGAGCGGTATTACTGCCGACGGCCGTATCAGTACGGCCGTACTGCAGGAAACAATGATCAATACGCTCATGCTGGAGCACACGAAAGGCGATGCGGTGATACTGGCGGATCATACAAAGATCGGTGCGCTCAACAACTTTATTATCGCTGATGTAAAACAAATAACCCATATTGTTACTGATTCTCTGGCAGATCCGGTGGTGCTCAGCGCGCTGCCTGCTGATGTGACTGTACTGCAGGGAATCGTTCCTGCCTGATACCGTCAGGCTGCTAAAAGTAATCCTTTTTGAATATAGTCTCATTTTTTGTTCATGAACCGTACATATGAATGTATGGTTTGTGCATAAAGAGCTTTAAAGTGATGTATATTGTGCTTTTAATTCTTTAATAGTTCATATCGAGCTTCTTATGATTGGAAAAATGCATGAATAATGCATAAATTTCTTTGACAAATCATAAAACAGCCCCTATACTTTTATTATATGAACGAATTGTCAAAAAGAGTTCATATAAAACAGAAAAAACAGCGTAAAAGTGTTCGATTGGAGGAAGATGATATATGAGTAAAATATCAGAGATGACCCGGGACAAATGGATTCAGAATACCTTTCCCGAGTGGGGCACCTGGCTTGTAGAGGATATTGAAAACGAAGTGGTGCCGCCTGGTCAGGTGGCCATGTGGTGGCTCGGCTGCACAGGCATCTGGTTCAAGACTCCCGGCGGCGCGAACATTACGGTTGATTTGTGGTGCGGCAACGGCAAGCGTACCCACGGTAATGGTCAGATGGCTCCGGGCCATCAGATGGCCAATATGTGCGGCGCACGCCTCATGCAGCCGAACCTGCGCAACGTGCCGTTCGTCATCGATCCTTTTGCGTTTAAGCAGGTGGATGCGGTGCTTGCCACCCATTATCATCAGGATCATATGTCGGCGGAGTGGGCTGCCCATGTTATTCAGAGCGGCATGACCACGACTGACGAAAACGGAAAGGAGATTCCGGTTCCGTTCATCGGTCCCAAAAAGTCCGTTGAGACCTGGGTAAAGTGGGGTGTGCCTGAAGAGCGCTGCCGCACGGTAAAGCCGGGCGACGTGATTAAACTGAAGGACGTGGAGATTGTCTGTCTGGACAGCTTTGACCGCACTTGTATTGTCACCACTGATTCTACCGGAACCGACCGCGAGGAGCTGACGGGCAAATGTCCTGACGATATGGACGAAAAGGCCGTGAACTACCTGCTCAAAACGCCGGGCGGCAACATCTACCATTCCGGTGACTCTCATTTTTCAATCTATTTTGCCAAACACGGCAAGGACTATGACGTGGACGTGGCCTTCGGTTCATTCGGCGAAAACCCGGTGGGCATGCAGGACAAAATGACGTCTGTAGATGTACTGCGTATGGCCGAAAACCTGCGGTGTAAGGTTGTTGTCCCCATTCACTGGGACGTGTGGACAAACTTCCAGGCTGACTGCGAAGAAATCCGCCTTTTGTGGGACTTCAAGAAAGACCGCAATGAATATACGTTCCACCCGTTCTTCTGGCAGGTGGGCGGCAAGTATGTGTATCCGCAGGATAAGGACAAGATGTACTATCATCACCGCCGCGGATTTGAGGACTGCTTTGAGCATCCCCAGAACATTCCGTTCCGTTCCTGCCTGTAATATACGGAGAATTGTGTTATGCGCGTAGATAAAAAAGTGCTTGCAAAGCTTACCAAATGCTACTCCGTTGCTCCGCTGAATTATCGGGGATCTGACTGCTATCTGGTTGCTGCTGAAAAGGTGGACCGCTGTATTCTGTTTGATGCTGACGGCAAGGAGCTGGATACGGTATGGACGGAGCCGGGCGGCGTTATGTCCATGGTACAGGTACCAGGCACGGACGGACAGTTTCTGGCCACACACAAGTTTTATTCGCCCAATGATGGTGCGGACGCAAGCATTGTGATAGTAACGCCGGGTACCGGCGGCTGGGAGCGCAGGACGCTCGTAAAGCTGCCGTATGTACACCGCTTTGATATTCTGCAGAGCGGCGGCAGACGGTACCTGATTGCCTGTACGATAAAGACTCAGGCCGAGTATAAAGATGACTGGCGTTTTCCCGGCAAAGTATATGCCGCGGAACTGCCGGAGGATCTGAGCGGCTTTAATGATGATAATCAGCTCGAGCTGCACGTCATTAAGGACAATATGCTCAAGAACCACGGATACTGCCGTATCTGCGGTGAAACCGAAGGCGGCGAGCGCGCGCTGGTATGCGCGGACAACGGCATTTTTATATTCACTCCCGGCGCGGACGGTACCTGGAGCGAAGAAAAGCTGTCCGATATGGCCGCTTCCGACGCATTGTTCATGGATCTGGACGGTGACGGCGAGCGCGAGCTTGTGGTACTTTCTCCGTTCCACGGCGACACGCTGTCTGTGCTGAAAAAGCAGGGCGGGCAGTACGTAAAAGTCTACGAATATCCCGAAAAAATTGAATTCCTGCATGCCGTCTGCAGCGGTACGATCGGCGGCCGGCCCTGCGCCATTATCGGCTGGCGTAAAGGTGCGCGTAACCTGCTTGCGCTGCGCGCTGACGGTAAGGCAGGCTATACCGCCGACATGCTTGATACGGACTGCGGTCCGGCGAATGCGCTATATTTCAGCCGGAACGGAAAAGATTGTATTCTCTGTGCAAACAGAGAAACAGATGAAATTGCATTGTATACAGTTTCTGAATAAAAAACGTAACCATTTTATTCAAAGGAGGACAAAATGGACATTGTGATGGGTGTCTGGGGTTTTTTCCAGAACAACATTCTTACTAAACCGGCATTCTTTGTTGGTTTGATCGTATTGATCGGTTATCTTCTGCTGAAGAAACCGGTGTATGAGGCCATTGCAGGTTTTATTAAGGCTACGGTCGGATATATGATCCTGAACGTAGCATCAGGCGGCCTGGTAGGTAACTTCCGCCCGATTCTTGCAGGCTTGAACCAGCGTTTTAATCTGAACGCTGCTGTTATTGATCCGTATTTCGGACAGGCTGCCGCCCAGAAAGCGGTAGAGGAAATCGGACGTTCATTTACGATGATGATGCAGGTTCTGCTTGTTGCATTTATCTGGAACCTGCTGCTTGTTCTGCTCCGCAAACTGACTAAGGTCCGCACCGTATTCATTACGGGTCATATCATGGTTCAGCAGTCCTCAACCGCACTGTGGATGGTTCTGCTGTGCTTCCCAGGTCTCAAGGATCCCGGCGTCATTATGATGCTCGGTCTGCTGCTGGGTACCTACTGGGCTGTTGCCTCCAACATGACGGTGAACGCTGCGCAGGAACTGACCGACGGCGGCAACTTTGCGGTCGGCCATCAGCAGATGTTCGGTGTCTGGGCTGTCGATAAGCTTGCAGAGCGCATCGGTAAAAAGAGCGGCGGTAAAAAGATCGAAGATCTGAAGCTGCCCGGCTTCCTTTCAATCTTCAACGAGAATATCGTAGCAACATCTATCCTGATGACGCTGTTCTTCGGTGCCATTATGTGTATCCTTGGTCCTGCGACCATGCATGAGCTGGATAAGGGCTTCGGCAAGAGCCAGAGTTTCGTATTCTATATTATCGAAAAGTCATTTAACTTTGCCGTTTACCTGCAGATCCTGCAGCTTGGCGTACGCCTGTTCGTAGCAGAGCTTACAGAGTCCTTCCAGGGTATTTCTTCTAAGATTCTTCCGGGCTCCATGCCTGCCGTTGACTGTGCGGCAACCTACGGTTTCGGCCATCCCAACGCCGTTACGGTCGGCTTCCTGTTCGGTGCATTCGGTCAGTTCCTTGCTATCATCGGTCTGATCGTGTTCCGCAGCCCGGTATTCATCATCACCGGATTCGTACCCGTATTCTTTGATAACGCAACCTTTGCAGTGTTTGCAAACCGCAAGGGCGGTCTTAAAGCGGCGGTAATCGTCACCTTTATTTCTGGTATCGTGCAGGTACTCGGCGGTGCGTTCGCAGCATGGTACTTCGGTCTGGCCAAGTTCGGCGGCTGGCACGGTAACTTTGACTGGGATACCGTATGGCCTGTGTTCGGTCTGCTTATGAAGAACATGCAGTATGTGGGCGTGGCAATCTGTATCATCTTCCTGCTTGCTATTCCGCAGCTGGAATACCGGTTCGGTAAATATCGCAAGGAAGCATACTTCAAGGTTGCTGAAGACTACGATTCTGTTAAGAAGGCGTAGCTCAAAGCATAGTGTTAAGAACCGCCCGCAGGATATAGTGTATCCTGCGGACGGTATTGTCTGCGGGCCGCGTGAGCGGCTTTTGCACGAGGATACCTCAAAAAGCGTACGTTTTTTGAGGTTCCGACAGCGTTTTTATAGCATAAGGAAAATTGACATTTCCTGAAGGAGTTTGTATATGCTGAAAGTTGTAGCGGCATGCGGCAGCGGTATGGGTTCTTCCATGATGATCAAGATGAAGATCCAGAAAGTGCTCAAAGAAATGGGAATTGCGGCAGACGTTAAAAACACCAATGCCGGCGAGGCAAAAAGCACCGCTTCCCAGTATCATCTGATTGTGTGCTCCGAAGCACTGAAAGACACGTTTAAGGACGCTGTCGCCAAAGGCGTGGCGCTGATTACGCTCAAGAATCTGCTGGATGAAAAGGCGCTCAAAGCAAAGCTTGAAGAAGTCAACGTGGCGGAGCTTGAGAAAAAAGCGACGGTATAACGGTCGGAAGATACGCTATGCCTGATATTAAGCTGATTGTTTCCGATCTGGACGGCACGTTGCTGGATTCCGGCAAACGCATACCGCAGAAGAATCTGGACGCTGTCCGGTTCGCGGCAGCGCATGGTGCGCGTTTTACTATCTGCACCGGCCGTCCGGTATCCATGGCGCAGGTTTTTGTAAAGCTTGCCGATGTTTCCGTGCCGATAATCGGCTGTAACGGCAGTCTTGTATACGATGCTGCCGCCGGACGGGTGCTCAAATCGGAAAGCTTTGATCGTGAGACGCTTGCTGCGCTGACGGAATTCAGCTTGAAACACGGGCTTGACTATCTGGCCTATACGGCCGACACGGTATATCACTCGGCGGTGAGCCGGCGTATAGAAGTGTTCAAGGCGTACAACACGTATGCCGCGCAGCAGGGCTGCGGCCCCGTGGTCATGGAACAGATTCATGACGGGCAGGAGCTGCTGCAGAAAGATATTGTTAAGATTTTAATAACGGAACTGCACGGACAGGATCTGCGGCTCATGTCCGATTTTTTGCAGGAATTTCCGCAGGTAACCTGTGCGCCGTCCATGGCGGACGTGCTTGATCTGACACCGGCAGGTGCATGCAAGGGAAGCGCAGTTGTATGGCTTGCGGACTATCTGGGGATAGCTATGGATGCGGTGTGCGTGTGCGGTGATACCACCAACGACATCAGCATGATGAAGGCCGCAGGATATTCGGTATGTATGGCGAACGGCACGGACGATGCCAAGCAGGCTGCCGGGTATGTTACTAAAGCAGATAATAATGCCGCCGGTTTTGCGGAAGGTATTTTACATATGTGGGGGACAGAATGGGACTGAAAGATTTTATATTGAATAATCATGCATGGATTTTAGGCGCAGAGGCCGCCGACTGTGACGATGCGATCCGCCAGGGCGTAGGCCTGCTCGTAAAGGCCGGTGTGGCAGAGGAACGTTATGCGCAGGCTGTCATTGATATAAAAAAAGAGCACGGGCCGTACTATGTCATTGCTCCGGGAATCGCCATGCCCCATGCCCGTCCGGAGTCCGGCGCCATAGGAACAGGATTTGCGCTTATGACGCTGAAAAAGCCGGTGAACTTCGGTAATCCTGACAATGACCCGGTGGATATTGTGCTCTGTATCTGCGCCAAGGACAAAGAGGATCTGAACAACAATGTGATTATCAGCGCCATGATGCTGTTTGACAGCGAGGAAACGCTGGAGGCATTGCGCAAGGCTTCAACTGAGGCCGAGCTGGCGGCGATTCTGGATAAAGTAGAATCAGCAGAAGAATAAGGAGTCTGAAAGGCATCTCATCGGCGCATACGGTCTTTTGATGGTGCAGGACAATTAGGAGGAAAAAATGACAAACGCAACCGTAAAAGTAACAAATGCAACCGGACTGCACACCCGTCCGGGTACTCAGTTCGTGCAGCTGGCCAAAACATTTACAGCTGACATAACCCTGAAAAAAGGCGACAAGGACGCCAATGCAAAGAGTATTGTAAAAGTACTCAAGATAGGCATTTCTCAGGGAGATGAAATCTGCATTGAGGCAAACGGCGAGGACGAAGAAAAAGCCGTGGCTGCCCTCGTGGAGTTTGTAAAGAATCTTACAGAATAAGAGGCAGGAAGAATGGGAACCATAGTTGGCAAGCCGGTATCAGCAGGATACGCCATCGGACAAATATGCATCTATAAAGTTGAAACGCTGGAGTGTGACTGCATTTCAGTTGCGCAGGATTGTATCTGCCGCGAGCTTGATCGTCTGGATAAAGCGCTGAAAGGCACTGAGGCGCAGGTAAAAAAACTGCTTGCCCGCTCAGTAGACGGTTCCGATGATTCCTACGCTATATTCGAAGGCTACCTTGAGATCATTACCGATGAGGAGCTGCGCAAGGACATGGAGTCCTACATAAAGGACAACCTTGTTTCCTTTGACACGGCGGTGTATGAGATTTCAAAGCAGTATATTCAGGACATGCTGGAGCTTGATGACCCCTATCTGCGCGCACGCGCGGAGGATTTCAAGCAGATATTCCGCATGATAAAAACCGCGTCATCCGGAGCGGACGACTGCTCGCTTGCGCTGCAGCAGCGCAAGGAGCCGTTCATTCTTGCGGCAAAGGAAGTGGGCCCTGCCGACATGGAGTCCATAGACACCTCCCTGCTGCAGGGAATTCTGGTGGAAACCGGCAGCAAGACATCGCACGCGGCAATCCTGTCGAGAGGCCTTGGCATCCCCATGGTCTCGGGTATCAAGGACATCTACGATGTGCTTGCCGAAGGCGAGCTGTGCGTGGTTGACGGCGGCTGCGGCAAAGTGATCTGCGCACCTGATGAAAAGACGGTGGCTGCCTATACCGAGCGTATGGATCAGGCAAAAGAAGAAAAAGAAGCCTGCCTTGCCTATCTGGACAAAGAGGCGCTGACCAAAGACGGCACGCATATCACCCTGTACGCCAATATCGGCTCAGAGGACGATGTGCCCGGCGTACTGGAAAACAAAGCCGATGGCATCGGTTTGTTCAGAACGGAATTCCTGTTCATGAAAAACGGCGGCGCTGTGCTGCCTACGGAAGAAGAGCAGTTCCGTTCCTATAAGCTGGTACTTGAAAAAATGGAGGGGCGTCCGGTTATTTTCCGTACGCTGGATGCAGGCGGCGACAAGAACATTTCTGCGCTTGCAATCGCCAAAGAAGAAAATCCGTTCCTCGGCCTGCGTGCGGTCAGATACTGCCTGCGTAACCCGGAGGTATTTAAAACCCAGCTCAGGGCGCTGCTCCGTGCTGCAGTCTACGGCAACGCACGCATCATGCTGCCGATGATCATTTCAAAAGAAGAGATACGGCAGGCAAAGGATATGATCGCGGACGGTATAGCGCAGTGCAAAAAAGACGGCGTGCCCGTGGCGGAGCAGGTGCCGCTCGGCATAATGATCGAAACGCCGGCCGCGGCGGTTATGGCCGCTGAATTAGCAAAGGAAGCCGCGTTCTTCAGCATCGGCACCAATGACCTGACCCAGTATACGCTGGCGGTGGACCGCGGCAACGAGGCCATAGCCGATCTGTATTCTGAAAGCCACCCGGCGGTGCTGCATCTGATAGCACATGTAATCCGGTGCGGACGTCAGGCGGGCATCCCTGTGGATGTGTGCGGCGAAATGGCGGGCAACACCGACTTTACGGAACAGCTGCTTGCCTGCGGCCTGCGGGAGTTCAGCATGAGCCCCATCCATATCCTGCGCATAAAACGCCGGCTGGCGCAGCTGACTGTCCGGCCGGACAACGTGGAGTAAATCAATGGCACGTAAATACGAACTTGGAATGTATGAAAAAGCCGTTCCTGCCGACATGCCGTGGGCCGAAAAGCTTGCGGTAGCAAAGGAATTCGGCTATGACTTTGTAGAAATAAGCATTGATGAGACCGACGGAAAGCTTGCACGGCTTGATATGTCGGAAGCAGAAAAAATGTTCTTTATGAACACCATGCAGGTGGCCGGAATACCGGTACGCTCCATGTGTCTGAGCGGTCACCGCAAATATCCGCTGGGCAGCAGTGATCCGGCGGTGGAAAAAAGAAGCATGGATATTATGCAGAAGGCCATACGCTTTGCCTCGGACCTTGGCATACGGGTGATCATGCTGGCGGGCTATGACGTGTATTATGAGCAGTCCACGCCCGAGACCGTAAAGCGGTTCACCGACAACCTCAGACGATGCGCTGATATGGCGGCCGAAGCAGGCGTGCTGCTTGCCTTCGAGACCATGGAAACCCCCTTTATGGACACGGTGGCAAAGGCACGGACTTATGTAGATATGGTTGCGTCCCCGTTCTTAATGATTTACCCGGATCTGGGCAACATATCGAACGCCGCCGCCTTGTACGGCACCGATGCGGTGACCGACCTGCAGAACGGCGAAGGTCATATGGTAGGACTGCATATAAAAGAAACGGTGCCGGGCAAATACCGGGAGATTCCGTTCGGCACCGGGCATGTACAGTTCAAGCCGCTGCTGAAAAAGGGCTGGGATATGCATGTGCGACGCTATGTAACGGAGCTGTGGTGTACCGGACCTGAGTGGCGGCAGGAGCTGCACAACGCGGTGACGCTGGCCACCGGTATTCTGGACGAGCTGTCCGCCGCCTCATAGAGATTTTCTTTATTCTTCACCCATCGCCGCCGACTTATGGTAGGCGGCGGCAACCGCCTTCATGGCGGCGTTGCGCAGACCGTACTGTTCAAGGGCGGCAACACCTTCAATGGTGGTGCCTGCCGGAGAGCACACGGCGTCCTTCAGCTCGCCGGGGCATCTGCCGTCCTCAAGCACCATGGCAGCGGCGCCTTTGACGGTCTGGGCGGCGTAGATATAGGCCTGCTTGCGCGGCATGCCGAACTGTACCGCCGCGTCCGCGAGCGCTTCAATAAACATAAAGGCATAGGCCGGACCTGAGCCGCTGACGGCAGTAACACAATCCATGAGCTTTTCAGGCACAATTTCGACTTTGCCGGCTGTTTCAAGCAGGGTTTTTACGGATTCTATCTTGTCCGTGCTCACGGACTCATGGCACATGGCGGTCATTGCCTGCCCGACAGCGGCAGGCATGTTGGGCATAATACGGACTACACTACGATTAAAATTTCTCAATTTATAAAGCGGAATTCCTGCAGCCATTGAAATAACAACGGCATCACGTTTGAATGACAATCCATTCACAACTTCTCCAAAGACAGCAGGTTTAACGGCAATAAAAAGATAGTCAGCTTCTTTTGCCACCTCACTATTATAGCGTGCCGCTTTACAGCCTGTAGCTGCCGCAAGTTCCTGAGCGTGCTCCGGATGGGCAGCAGAAATAATGATATTCTGCGCAGGTATCTGCCGGGCCATGGCACGGATAAGCGCGCCGCCCATGGAGCCGCAGCCGATAAAACCGACTTTACAATTCTGTAAATCTTCTATACACATTAAAACACCTCGTAAACCTTATCACTAAAATTAAAGCCGGCGATATACCAGCCTTCGTCATTTTCATAGAGCATGACTTTAAACAAAAGCGGACAGTACTGATAGCGCACTATGTAGGTCAGCTGGATAACATGGCTGCCCAGCGATTCTTTTCGTACCTGCTCAGTATCCAGTTTGTGACCATAGTTTATGGTAATGACCGGCCACTGGCGTTTAGTCTGCTCAATCATGGCGTCAATTTTGGAGTCGGAAACAAGCGCATATGGTTTAAGAGTGTTCATCGCCTCTTCATAGTCGCCGTCTGAAAATGCATTGACCGTTGCAGTGCTGAATTCTATCGCGTCGTTAAGATCTTTAAAAACCTTTGCCTGGGCCGCAGCTGCAATCAGACAGGCTGCCAGAATAATACAAAGCTTTTTCATAAAAACCTGTTCCTCCCGTATGTACGCGGATGCTATGCCTGAGAACCGCTGAGAAAACGGCGCAGGCAGTTCTGGTCTGCCAGAAACAACGTGGCCTGCGCGCTGCCGTCTGCCAGACGCGTGATAATATCCTTTTTGCTGCCGTTGGTCAGAATGGTGGGGATACCGAATTCCGCCGTTTTTTCTGCCGCCTGCAGTTTTGTTTCGATACCGCCTGTGCCGAACGAGTTGGTGTCGCCGATGCGGATCTGCTTGCGCAGTTCCTGTACGTCCGGCACGCTCGTAATGATCTGCGCATCCGGATTCGTTTTCGGATTGTCCGTGTATACGCCGTCTATGTCACTGAGCAGCACAAGCAGATCCGCGCTCCACAGGATCGCCGTGAGCGCGCTCAGATTATCGTTGTCGCCGATGCTGAATTCTTCTATGGACACGGAATCGTTTTCATTGATGATGGGAATAACGCCTTCGTCCACAAGCGTAAACAGCGTATTGCGTATGTTCAGCGAGCAGTGGTCATTCTCAAAATCATTGCGGGTCAGCAGCAGCTGACCGATATGCAGGCCGTGCTCGTTGAACGCTTTGCGCCAGCTGTCGATGAGCTCCACCTGTCCGATGGCGCACAACGCCTGCCGGTAGTGGGTGTCCTTGCGTCTTGCCCAGCCGCTGATGGTGGAAAGCCCGCCCACCTGCGCGCCCGATGATACGATTACGATCTGTTTGCCCTGCTTCATGAGCGAGGCGCAGGATGAGGCCATGCTGGTCAGAAAATTATAGTTGATGGTGCCGTCCTGCTTGGCCAGCGTGTTCGATCCGATTTTTATGACAATTTTTCGTGCCGCCTGTATGGTGTCTTTAATAGAAATACTGCCGGTTGATTCCATGATGCTGCTCCTGCGGTGCGCGGTCATCTGACCTGCCCGTCTCCGTCTATAAGGAATTTAGTAGTGGTAAGCGCCTGTATACCCATGGGGCCGCGGGCGTGAAGTTTCTGCGTGCTTATTCCAAGCTCCGCGCCGAATCCGAACATACCGCCGTCGGTAAAGCGCGTGCTTGCGTTCACATAGACGCAGGCCGCGTCAACGCGTGACTGGAAGGTGCGTGCGCTGCTGCGACATTCGGTGACGATGGTTTCGGAATGTTTGGTGTTGTGGGTGTTGATATATGCTATGGCCTCGTCGAGCGAGTCCACCGCCTTTACCGCACAGATAAAGTCCAGGAACTCAAAACCATAGTCACTGTCGGCGGCATGCTTTACGCAGGTTCTGCCGGCAGAAAGCGCCGACTGCTGCAGCAGGTCATAACAGCGGGCGTCGGCGCGCAGCTCAACGCGTCCGGCAAGTTTCTGCTCAAGCGCGGGCAGAAAGGAAGTCAGCTTGTCCTTGTGCACCAGAATGGTTTCTATGGCGTTGCATGCACCGGGACGCTGTATCTTGGCGTTCTCTGCGATCGTACATGCCATGGCGGTATCCGCACTGCTGTCCACGTACAGATGACATACGCCGCTGCCCGTCTGAATCACGGGCACCTTGGCCTTGTCTATGACGGTCTGTATCAGCTTTGCGCCGCCGCGCGGCAGGGCCACGTCAATGTCGCCTACGGCGGTCAGAATACTGTCTATGTCCGCATGGTCGGTGCTTTCAAGCAGCTCCACAGCCTCGGGTACGCCGTCCTGTACGTCCGCAAGCGCGGCCTTGATGCATGACACGAGCGCACGGTTCGAGTTGAGCGCGGAGGCAGAGCCGCGCAGCAGTATGGCATTGCCGCTTTTATAGGCAAGAGAAAACGCTTCGATCGTGACGTTGGGTCTGGATTCATAGATGATGGCCGCAACACCGAGCGGCACGCGTACCTGCCGTATCTGCAGTCCCTGCGGTGTGATCCATCCGGCACATTCCTGGCCCACAGGATCCGTCTGCGCAATGACAATGTTCAGGCTGTCTATGATACCGTCAATGCGCTTCTGGTCCAGCAGCAGGCGTTCGATGAGCGGCTCGCTCATGCCCGCGCTCCGCGCATTGTCTATGTCCTTCTGGTTTGCCGCCAGAATGTCCTGCCGCTGCGCGTCGATGCGCGCAAGCACGGCCTTCAGCGCGGCGTTCTTCTGCTGCGCGTTCTGAACGGCAAGCACATCGGCTCCGCGGCGCAGTCCGGCGCAGATACTTTTTATATTCACGTTATCCTCCTTGAATAACTTCACGCCGGCGGTACGGCACGGAGCCGCCTCCTGAGTACGGGGGCGAGCGCCTGTCAGCCGTGCGGGCAAAAAAAAACCGGTGCGCAGCTCCGCGGAACATCCAGCGGCCGTTCACCGGTTCGTCAGTCAGTAGTTAGCCAGGAAATACATTCCCAATAACAGCACGATCCGGCATCTGTCCTCAGACCATTCCGCCGGACGCGGCAGGCTTTGTATATACCACCAGAAAATACCGAACTCAGGATCTATGCGGAACGCATATTCCAGGAAGTCGGGATTTTTAGTCTGTGCGCCGAACATAAGATACACGGCACCGTCAATAATCTCAAGAAAAGCGGGATAACATTCGCTCCAGGTTTTTTCTTTTATATCGGTGCAGAACTGCTGCAGCTGATACAACACCTGATCTTTAAGCTCCGCGTCGGATTTTTCTACCCAGGTCTTCTGGATCAGCAGCGTAAGGTTCTGCTCAAAGCTGGAAAGAAGCTTTGTCTCTTCGTTCTTTTCCGGGATTGTGAATCCGTCGTCAGCGCCGAATGCCCGCGCAATGGTGATGGCGGCGGCCGTCGCGTCTCCTGCCGCATCTTTCTGTGCGGCGGTCAGCTCTTCTACAGCCTGCGCAGTCTCTTTTTCGATAAAGTCGTCAATGCAATCTTTTGTCATCGTTGATATATTTTTCGATTGGAGCATGCTATATAATAGAATATTTACCCTCTTTTATTCAAGCGGTACGTGTGTAGAGGCAGCGGGCGGCGGCGGTATATATGCCATTCTTGTAAGCT
>CACZQF010000039.1 GCA_902783245.1 uncultured Spirochaetaceae bacterium
CAGCTTTTCTACATAGACATCCGGCTCCACATACACGGTTCCGTCCGTTCCGAACTGCTGTGCCGGATACGGGTCCAGGGAACGGATGAACGTGATCGCGTGCTCAATATCCTGTGCCGTAAAGCCTGATGCCGTGCGTGCGGCCGCCGCTTCCTGCTCCGTAACAAAGGCAAGCTTCTGCTGTTCCTTTACCCATGTCTGAATGCGCTTAAGGACGCGGGCTGCGACCGGCGGGTCCAAAAAGTCAAAGTGACCGTCAAGAATAAACAGCGCCGCAGGCGGTACCGGAGCGCGCAGCTGAGCCTGCACGAGCAGGCTTTCCTTATAATCTTTGCAGCATACGCCTGCCGGATCCATCATCTGTACAATCCGTATGCACTGCTCAAGCAGCTCAGGCGTCTGAGCCGGCCGCGACGGGTCCAGAAGTGAAACCGGCGCTATGCAATGGAATCCGTTTTTATCAAGGTTTTCTATCAGTCTGGTACAAAGATCCGTCATATCATCCGACAGCTTCATCACATGCAGCTGCCCGAGCAGGTGGTCGCGCAGCGTCTCGCGCTCATCGGGACGGCTTTCGATAGCCGCCTGAAAATTATCGGATTTGAGCTGGCCTGCTGCTGATGCGCTGCCGATCCGGGTATAGTCGGCAGGACCTGTACTGCCCCTTGCGGACGGCTCGGCTCCGCCGCTTATCGGCTCTCCGGCCACCTCAAGCGCAGGGTTCTTTTCTACAGCAGAATAGATTTCATTCCGTAAATCCTGGTTTCCCATAGCCAGCAGATTCAATGAATAGATCTGCAGCTGGCTCATGCGCTGAACCTGCAGCTGAGAATCGTGCTGTGCCTGCTGTAATTCATAACCGAGCATGGCTCTACTATAGCACAAAAAGAGACGCTCATGTATACTTTTTTATCATGAAAAATCTTACTGAACTCGGAATCAGAGTACCTGACATACTGCTGCCGGCCCGTATGGACACCGGCACCTGGGCCGTCATAGCCTGCGACCAGTACACGCAGGACAATGCCTATTGGGAAAACGCGCGCAGCACGGCGGCGGACAAGCCGTCCACGCTGAACCTTATTCTGCCGGAGATTTATCTCGGCAAAAACGATACGGATCAGCGCATACAGCATATAAAGCAGACCATGCGTTCTTATCTGGACTCAGGTGTTTTTGCGCCTGCGGTCAACGCATTTATCTATATAGAACGGACCACGGCATACGGCCGTACCCGTCACGGACTGCTGGCGGCCATAGACCTTGAGACATATGAATGGAAGCCGTTCAGCACTGCCCTTATCCGCGCCACTGAGGCAACCATCGTGGAGCGTATTCCCCCGCGCAAGGCGATCCGTACCGGAGCGCCGCTTGAACTGCCGCATATCATGCTGCTGGCGGATGATCCTGACCATGCACTGGTGGAGCACACGGGAGAGCTGGTAAAACGTTCGGGAGCGCAGCCTGTCTACGAAGGACCGCTCATGCTTAACGGCGGCAGCATCAAAGGCTGGAAAGTACAGTCACTGCAGGCTGTGCAGCATATACAGGAGGCGCTCAATGCCATTGCGGACCGGCACACGGCTCCGGACGGCTCGGTATTCCTGTTTGCCACCGGCGACGGAAATCATTCGCTTGCAACGGCAAAGGCTGTCTGGGATGAGTATAAAGCGGCGGCCCATGTATCCGACGGTCCTGCCCGCTACGCGCTTGTGGAAATCGTCAACATTTACGACACCGGCCTTACGTTTGAGCCGATCCACCGCGTCGTGTTCAACGCGGATCCTGATGCGCTTGTCAGCCGCATACAGAAAGCCTGCGCAGGACGGCAGGTACGTATGGAAAGCGCGCAGGCGCTGGCCGACGCTGTGCACAAGTCGGCCGCATCATTCGGATTCAGCTATACCGCAGGCGGAATCCCGCAGTACATAAAGCTCGACACGGACATCAAGGAGCTTGCCGTCAGCCGTCTGCAGCCCGAGCTTGATGCTTTTATAGCTGAACACAATGCACGTGCGGCCGGACAGCCAATATCAGTTGATTATATTCACGGCGACATGGAAACGCTGCGGCTCGGAGAACGGGAGCATACTACGGCTATACTGCTGCCGCCGATCGCAAAGGACAGCTTTTTCAGTACCATCAGCAGTACCGGCCCGCTGCCCCGTAAAAGCTTTTCCATGGGGCATGCGGACGAAAAACGCTTCTATCTGGAGTGCCGGCGTCTGTTTTCCTAAGCGCCGCGGCCGCGCTGTGATGCATAGCGCTGTGATGACACCGCTGCGCGGGTATCACACGGTGTCGCGGACAATGCGCAGGATGGCGCTGCCGAATCGTCCGGCCTTTGCTTCGCCTATGCCGTATACGTGCATAAGCTCGGCCTGTGTCCGCGGCTTTTTTACGGCAATGTCGATGAGCGTTCTGTCGCCGAAAATCACGAACGGCGGAACGTTCTGCTCATCGGCGGTCTTGCGCCGCCAGGCCTTAAGCTCAAGCAGAATGGCCATTCCTTCCGTGTCGGAAGAATCAAGCATATCATTCTTTTTCTTATGCAGTACGGCCTGTACTCGCGGTTTATCATGCGGTGTTTGGGCAGACCGACCCTGCCGTACCGAAAACTGCACGGGCAGCGTAATCTGCTCGCGTGACGCGAGCACTTCCCGTGCCAGCGGGGTCAGCGAAAGCACGCCGTAATCGGATGACTTACGGATAAAGCCGCGCTCAAGCATGCAGGAAACAAGCTCGAACCAGTCGTTGCGCTCAAGCTCCCTGCCGATTCCCCAGGTAGAAATCGCGGTATGGCCGTTGTCCACGATCCGCTGCTGCCGGGAGCCCAGCAGCACGTCGATGACATAGGCGCTGCCGAACCGCTGCCCCGTTCGTATAATGCAGGACAGCAGCTTCTGCACCGGTATGGTTACGTCGGTTTCCGGCGCAGGGCCCGCCTCGCATATGTCACAGCCCGTACAGCCGTCATCAGGCAGGGTTTCGCCGAAGTAACCGAGCAGTATACGGCGACGGCAGGTGCGCGCGGATGCATACTGCACCATATGCTGCAGCAGCAGCTCCGCTTTCCGGCTGTCGCCGCTTTCCTCAAAAAAGTATCTGATTTTATGAATGTCACCCGCGCTGTACAGCAGCAGCGCATGGGCAGGCAGACCGTCACGGCCGGCGCGCCCTATCTCCTGATAGTACTGCTCCAGCGACTTGGGCATGTCATAATGGATGACGAACCGTACGTCAGGCTTATTGATTCCCATGCCGAACGCAACGGTCGCCACGATGATCTGCACTGTGTCGCGCAGGAACGATTCCTGATGGGCGGTACGGGTTTCATTCGGCAGGCCGGCGTGGTAGTTCGTTACATTAAAGCCCTGTTCATGCAGGTATTCGTACAGCTGGTCCACCTGCTTGCGGGAAAAGCAGTAGATAATACCGCTTTCCGTTTCATGCGCGCGCAGGAAATCCACCACCTGCTGCTGCGCGTCATGCTTTGCGCGGACCTCAAGAAAAATATTGCTGCGGTTAAAGCTGGCCACCAGTACCGCCGGATCCTTGAGCCCCAGATTCTTTACAATGTCGTTCCTGACCTGTGCCGTTGCCGTGGCGGTCAGCGCAAGGCATACCGCATGCGGGAACTGCTCCCGCACCGTATGAATCGACAGGTAGTCCGGCCTGAAATCGTGTCCCCATTCGCTGATACAATGGGCTTCATCGATGGTAAAGCAGCAGACCGGCAGCATGCTGCCGTGCAGTATTTCCTGTATTTTCGGCGTGGCAAGCCCTTCCGGCGACACATACACAAGCTTTATTGCGCCGCTCAGGATATCGCTGACCGTATCCTTATACTCATTCCAGTCAAGCGAGCTGTTCAAGAAAACCGCGGGCACGCCGTTTTCCCGCAGCGAGGACACCTGGTCCTGCATCAAAGCGATGAGCGGCGAAATAACTACGGTAATTCCATTGAAGATCAGTGCAGGGATCTGGTACGTCAGAGATTTGCCGCCGCCGGTCGGCATGACGGCAAGCGTATCCTTACCGGAAAGTACCTGGGAGATCACTTCCTTCTGCATCGGCCGGAACGAATCATAGCCGAATACGCTGCCCAGCACTTTTTCCGGCTCGGCTCCGACATACGCGGCACAGTCTACGCTGCCGGTACCGGCAGCCGCTGCCTGAGTATTTTTCTGTAGCATATCCGTAAAATACCGTTAATAACTCCCTTGCACAAGAGCAAAACAATCAATATAATCAGTACAATCGACTTTCTTGCCAGCGTGGTGGAATGGTAGACACGACAGACTCAAAATCTGTTGTCCGCAAGGATGTAAGAGTTCAAGTCTCTTCGCTGGTATACGCAGTTACATTTTATGATAATCCTGCATACCATATTCGGGTTGATAATTGTCAGCAACCTGAAAACGGCTGAATCCGGGCGTTAAGCAAAGCGTGCCCTGTATACGCCGGTAGTATCCGTTTCTGCACTTATACATCCATATCAAGCCCGCCGCTGAGCCTGCGGTAAAAAACTGCTTCCTCCACATGAGCGGTTCCAATATTTTCACATGTTTCCATATCTGCTATGGTTCTGGCCAGCTTCAGGCAGCTTGCCGTGCCCCGCGCGGAAAAATTAAATGCGGCGGCGGCCTTATCAAGCACTGCCTTTCCCTGCCTGCTGAGCGTGCAGTACTGTTTCATTTCCTCCACCGTAAGCCGCGCATTCTTTTTGCCGAGCCTGTTCCGTTGTACTGCCACAGCAGCGGCAATGCCCTGCCGCAGTATGCCGGATGCGATGCGGTCTGACTGCCCGGATGTCGGTGCGGCATCAACGTGTATGCGTATATCAATCCTGTCAAGCAGCGGCCCTGAAAACTTTTTCCAGTACATTTCTACGGAACGGGCGCTGCACAGGCAGATTTTAGTCCGGGAGCCGAAATTGCCGCAGGGACACGGGTTGGTTGCCATGAGCAGCTGAAAATCTGCGGGATACACCGTGGACTGGCCGGCCCGGCTCAGCGTGATCGCACCGGTTTCAAGCGGTACCCGAAGCATCTGCAGCACTGACGTTTTAAATTCCGCGGCCTCATCCAGAAACAGCACGCCGTTATGTGCAAGCGATATTTCGCCGGGCCGGCACCACGGGCCGCCGCCGCAGATGCCTTCTATACTTGCCGTCTGATGCGGCATGCGGAACGGAGCGGTGCGGATAAGACGTGATGACGGCGGAAGTATTCCTGCCAGTGAATAGATCCGTGTTACCGGCTGTGCCTGTCCGGTGGTGAGCAGGGGCAGCAGCGACGGGAACCGCTGCAGCGCAAGCGTCTTGCCGCAGCCGGGGGCTCCGAATGCAAGCACGTTGTGTCCTCCGGCGGCGGCAATCTGCAGACCGCGTATCAGTTCCTTCTGCCCGTTTATATCCGCAAAATCCATGTCCGCGCCCACCGCAGGAAAAAGTACGCCGCCGATGTCTACCGAACCTTCGGGCACCTGCCCGTGGTCATCCGTTTCTCCGCCTTCAGTACACAGTTCTGGATGCAGCAGGGCGGCAAAGGCTTCCGTAAGATCCGATGCTCCGCACACTTTCATGCCAGGTACCTCGCGGGCTTCGGCGGCATTGCCCGCAGGTACGATGCACCGTGTAATATGCAGCCCCGTCTGTGCGGCGGTTGCCGCCGCCGCATGAATTCCGCGCACGGAGCGCACTTTGCCCGACAGCTCAAGCTCGCCCATGACCAGCACCGTGTCGTCAGGTCCGCTGGTTTTGGCGGCAAGTACGGCCAGCGCGACGGCCAGATCAAACCCTGCGCCTTCCTTGCGCAGCCCCGCGGGCGAAAGATTGATAAGGACGCGCTCCAGCGGAAAATCAAAGCCGGAGTTTACGATCGCCGCCCGCATGCGTTCCCGGGACTCTTTGATCGTTCCGTCGGCAAGTCCCACGATATCCACTGCAGGAATTCCGCGCCGCAGGTCCACCTCAACCGTAACCAGTGTTCCCTCGTAGCCGAAGGGAGAAAAAGATACAATACCCATCTCAGGCCTCCTTGCTTTAAACAAAGAAACCAGAATTGAAAAAAAATGAAGGCGTATTAGAAAAAAAGGAAAAATGTTGGCGGGAGCATCGGTACGGCTGTGCCGATGCTTTATGATGTACAGAACGGAATGCTACAGCGCGGGCTGCAGCTCCTGCTCCCAGAACCGGTCGTCTATCTTACGGCCGCCCGCAGTATGTCCGAGCCTGCGGTCAGCGCGTACTGCTTCTCCGTGAAAGTCGCTGCCGGCCGTCACAAAAAAGCCTGTCTTGCGCGCCAGTTCTTCCAGACGGAGCGCATCGGTTACACGCACGCCGGAATGCCATGCCTCAAGCCCCTGCACGCCTCGGTTGTATACATCCTGCAGCACCGGCCCGATCTTACCCCATGAAATATACAACGACAGCGGATGCGCTATGACGGGAACGCCGCCGGAACTTTTGATGGCATATACGGCCTCGTCCAGCATGGCGCCTGTTCTGTTCACGTACCATGGCCTGCCTTTTGCCAGATACCGGTCGAACGCCTGCTGTCTTGTCTTGACGACATGCTGCTCCACCAGATACCCGGCGATATGCGGACGTCCCAGCGTCTGACCCGGATACAGCCGCTCTATCGCCTCCATGGACACCGGTATGCCGGCTTCCTGTATCTTTGCAATGATGGCGGAGTTCCGGTCCCGCCGTGCATCCTGCAGCTCATTGATAATACCTTCAAGCTCGTGTGATATCCGCTGCAATCCCAGTCCCAGCAGATGAAATTCACCCGAGGGCCACTGAATGTTGAGCTCAACACCCCGCACAAACGTGATTCCGGCCTCTTTTGCCGCCGAAGCCGCCTCGTCCAGCCCTGCTACCGTATCATGATCAGTCAACGCCAGCACCGACACGCCTTCCTGAGCGGCTTTGTGCACTAAAGCGGACGGCGTGTACTGTCCGTCCGAAGCTGTTGAATGAGTATGTAAATCAACCATAGCCACTAGCATAACACAAAGAATGAGTTTATGATATGAAGTACAGAAAATCCGTTTTTTATACTCATATCTGTGTGCATATGATACAAGTTTTTAAAATCTGCGTTGAAGCTGCAAACTCCTTAAAAGGAAGGAAGAATATGCCGATAGTATACATGCAGGATTGTTCCTGTGTGCCGGATATTCCCAAGGAGACTGTATGCCCAATCTAGTACGCTACTCTAAGCAATCGATCATCTACTTTGCAGGTGATTCTGATGACCGTATTTTTATTCTGCAGACGGGTACCGTCATACTTACCTCCATTGATCCTGAGTATAACAAGCCTTCCGTTGAGACAATCAAGCCCGGAGAATTCTTCGGCGTAAAATCCGCGCTCGGTCATTTTGTGCGGGAAGAGACGGCAACTTCCACCACTGAGTGTACTGCCATCGTCATGACCATCGCAGAATTTGACCACATGCTCAGCATAAACCCGCAGCTGATCTTTAAGATGCTCCACGCGTTCTCAGCGCAGCTCAGACGCATCCATAAAAAAATTGAATCAATCCTTGACGATACGATGAGCAGGCGGCGCAGCCAGCCGGCAAACATGCGTACGCTTGCACAATGCTTTTTCGATGACGAGCAATACCGTTCATGCTGTGACGTCTGCCTTAAGCTGCTGCATCACTTCCCCGACGCGCCGCACAAGCAGGAGATAAAAAAACTTTACAATAATTCCAAGATGCGCTACCAGCAGCTTGCCAGACTGCCCGCCCGGATGGGCGGTTCGGGAGATCAGAATCCGGACTTTGTCGTGAACTTTGCCGCGCTGCAGCATTTCCAGCTGCCGGCGTTCAAGCGTTTTTCCAAATTGTATCAGCCCGGTCAGGTCATCATCTCAGAATTCGAGCCGGGTGACAGCTTCTATTTGATACAGGAAGGCAGGGTGCAGACGCTCAAGCTGGTGGCGGAAGCCAAAAAGAACCTTGATATTCTGAATCCCGGCGAATTCTTCGGCGAGATGGCTATACTGGACAACTCGCCGCGCTCAGCCACCTGTATGGCCATCACAAAGGTCCGCTGCCTTGAATTCAATAAAGATAATTTCCAGACGCTTATTGCGGGCAACCCGCACGCCGCGTTCATCCTGCTCAAGATGTTCTGCAAGCGTATATACGACCAGAAGCGCCGTCTTAAGATTCTGACCACTAAAGACCTGCCTACGCGCATTGCAGCGGTGTTCGTCATGTATGATGAAATGATTCCTCCCGCGATGCGGCCTTCCGATGAAAAGCGGGTGTTCTTTGTAACAGTGCAGGAGATTGCCCACTGGGCCGGCCTGTCGCAGGAGGCGGCGCAGGATGAAATAAGCCGCTATGCGGAACGGCATAAAATTGAAGTGCTTACTGAGACCATCACCGTGTTCAATATAGGCGACATGCGGCGGCAGGTTGAGATGCACGAGCTCGTACATCTGTAATAATATCGAAAGCTGTATTACTGCTGTCAGCGGCAAAATTGATTTCCGTAGAAATCAGGTACTTGCCGTAAATAGGGAAATCTGATATAGTACTACTCACGCCAACTTAGCTCACCTGGCAGAGCAGCGCATTCGTAATGCGCAGGTATCGTGTTCGAGTCACGAAGTTGGCTCGCTGAAGCCCGGAACCAAGACAAACGGTTCCGGGCTTTTTTTATTCGGCAGCGGACTGATCAGCTGTTACCGTTTTTGTTCCAGAGGGACACGTCCGAAGTGGAGATGGCCTGCGCGCCGGCCGCCAGA
>CACZQF010000040.1 GCA_902783245.1 uncultured Spirochaetaceae bacterium
CAACGTTGACAGCATCTACTGCTGCGGCCTGGAAATCGAGGACATGGACGGTGAGGATGTCGTGAGCTTTCTTGAGGAAAAAAAGGAGCTGTTTGATTCAGCCGGCAGGGATCTGACGATCTTTTTTGCGCCCGGTGCCCGGATCATGCATATACCGCAGCTGCTTATTCAGCGGATTTTTGCGTTGCATCCTATACTGCATCTGAATGACCGTGAGGCACGTCTGTTCACGGGAACAGAATCTATTGAAGAATGCGCCCGTATTCTGCACAGCACTACCTGTAATTCATTAGTTATCACTATGGCGGCTAAAGGCGCGTACTGTTTTGACCATCAGGCACGTAAAGGATTCCCTGTGCCGTCAAAAAAAGTAGAAGCTGTTGATTCAACCGGTGCGGGTGATGCGCACTGCGGGGCGGTGATCGCGAACCTTAAGCTTGGACTGGGGCTTGTGGACTCCGTACTGCGTGCAAACCGGCTTTCGGCGCTGCTTGTTACCGTTCCCGGTGCCAATCTTCCGGACTCCATGTTCTCTGCGCTGCATCAGTAACTATGGACTGGTCTCCGCTTCATATTTCTCTGACGGCCGCAAGCTGTGCCACGCTGTTTTCTTTGGTTTTGGGTACGCTTGCGGCGTGGGTTTCTATACGTATGAAAGGACAGCTACGGGCAGTGTTTGACGGCATATGTACGCTGCCTATGGTACTGCCTCCCACTGTTCTGGGGTTTTTCCTGCTTGTTATATTTGGTTCCCGTCGTCCGCTCGGCAGACTGCTTTCACAGATCGGACTTGCAGTGGTGTTCAACCGCCGTGCCACGGTGGTTGCGGCCACAGTTGTTGCGTTCCCGCTGGTATACCGCACGGTGCGTGCGGCGTTCGAGCAGATTGATTTTTCTGTGGTGCATGCGGCACGGACGCTTGGACTGGATGAATGGCGTATTTTTGTGCACATCCTTGTTCCCGGTGCGGTGCCGGGGATTGGCGCGGGTGCTGTGCTTGGTTTTACGCGGGCATTGGGAGAATTCGGTGCCACGCTTATGCTTGCCGGTGATATTCCCGGGCATACAGAGACAATACCCGTTGCCATCTGGGCTGCCGCCGAGGCAGGCCGTATGGATCGTGCGGTGCTGTGGGTTACGGTCATCGTACTCGTTTCATTTATTTCTATTCTGCTCATGAATTTTTTCACTTCAAGGACGTTACGGCATGGCGCTTGAAGTTTCGTTCAAAAAAAAGCTCGGAAGCTTTCAGCTTGATGTCTCATTCGCCTCGGGGACAGAACGGGTAGGGCTGCTCGGTGCGAGCGGCTGCGGCAAAAGCATGACGCTCAAATGCATTGCCGGTATTGAGACGCCCGACAGCGGTCGTATCGTAATAAACGGCAGGACTGTCTTTGATTCCAAGCGGAATATCAACGTTCCGCCGCAGCAGCGCAGAACCGGTTTTTTGTTTCAGAATTATGCGTTGTTTCCTCATATGACAGTAGAACGGAATATTATGCTTGTGCTGCACCGCCTGCAGCGCAGTGAGCGTGAGCGGAAGACTGCGGAGATTCTTGAGAGGTTCGGACTGACGGACTGTGCCCGGCTCCGACCGCGCCAGCTTTCCGGCGGACAGCAGCAGCGTGCGGCGCTGGCACGTATGATGGTGCTGGAGCCTGAGATCATCATGCTTGATGAACCGTTTTCCGCACTTGATTTTTTTCTGAAGCACCGTATAGAAAACGAGCTGCTGGAGCTGCTGAAAGATTTTCATGGAACATTGCTGTTTGTTTCGCACAACCGTGATGAAATCTATCGAATTTGTACACAGATGCAGATTATTTCTCGCGGGCATATCTGCCGCGGCGGCAGCTGTACGGAGATTTTTGAAGATCCTCAGACGGTTGCTGCCGCACAGCTTACGGGGTGTAAGAATATTGCGCCGTGCATACGTATTTCTGACACTGAGATCGAAGTACCGGATTGGAATCTTCGGCTCTGCACGGCACGCCCTGTTCCTCCGACGGTTACACATGCGGGCATTCGAGCCCATTTTATCCGTCCTCCGTGTGCCGGAGAGCATATTAATGTGTTTGAGTTTACCGTTATCGGCCGCCGCAGCTCACCGTTCTCTGTATCAGAGTATCTGACTGTACCGGGCGGGGTTCTGCCGCTTGACCGTGAGCTGGAAATTTCAAGCCCGTCGGCCTCATCGTCAGATAATATGAATGAACCCGGCGGCAAAAAGCTGCTGTGCCTGCCGCCGGAATCTGTGCTGCTGCTTACTGACCGGTAAGCTCACGGGCTTTTGTCTCTACTGCCTGGGAAAGTTCCTCTATGTTATCCGCATGCGCGGTGATAAGGCGCACAAATACGGATCCTGCAACCACCGCATCTACATATGATGCTATGGAAGCAGCCTGCGTTCCGTTGGATATGCCGAAGCCGCCGTATACCGCGGATCCGCCCGCTGAAACTTTGGAAAGAAATTCAAGCGTGCCGCTGTCTATGGCCGTATCCGTTCCTGTTATGCCCGCGCGTAATGCGGCATAGATATGCCGGAAACCTGCACCTGCCATCTTTTTTAACCGTTCATCCGGCATGCTCGGTGCCGCAACCGGAATATTCTCCATGCCGTTTTCGGCGCATGCGGCGGTAAGCCCTTCATCATGGTCGAACGGCAGATCAGGAATGATCATTCCGTTCACTCCGGCTTCCGCAGCCTTTTTGCAGAACTGTGCCACGCCCGGAGTATAGATAAGCGAGCCGTAACTCATAAGATAGATGGTTACCTGCGGGAATGCTTTGCGCAGCCGTGAAATAAATGCCAGACCGTCTGCCGTGCGGTATCCGCGCTCAAGTACTTTTGTACATGCACTCTGTATGGCAGGACCGTCTGCGCTCGGGTCGCTGAACGGCAGCTGGATTTCAAGTATGCCCGCACCGCCTTTTACAAGCGCCTGCGCGGCGGCAAATGCCGTGTCGTCATCGGGATAGCCTGCCACCAGATGTGACATAAGCTGTATCTTTCCGCTCATTTTCGTCCTCCCTGCATGCTCTTAGCGTCATGAATGTCTTTGTGCTCTGAAAGCCTCTCAAGTTCCGCTGACAGAAAGTCTGTCCATGCCTGAGGACGGAACACCGGGCTGGTTATAAATACATCCTTGTCGCCCCTGCCGCTCATATTGATGATGATCGCCTGATCTGACGGGATTTCCTTTGCGATCTTCATGGCTGCCGCGCCTGCATGGGCGCTTTCAAGCGCAAAGAGTACGCCTTCGTTTTTGGCGAAAAAGCTTACGGCGTCAAGCGCTTCTTTGTCGGTTATGGACGTGAATTCTATTCTGCCTGATTTTCCGAGCGCTGCGAGCTGCGGACCTATGCCGCAGTAGTCAAGGCCGGCGCTGATGGAACGGGTGGGCAGCGCCTGTCCGTCCTCATCCAGCAGAAAACGGCTTTTGTATCCCTGCAGAATACCGTCGCGTGCTGCGGTACCGGTCATACGGCTTGCGTTTTCTCCTATGCCGGGACCAATTCCGCCGGCTTCAGCGCCGATCAGGCGCGGTTTTTCCTGATTAATAAACGGACTGAAAAATCCGATTGAATTGGAGCCTCCGCCCACGCAGGCAACCATAGCACCGATCTGTATGCCACGTATCGAGCACTGCTCCTGTACTTCTTTACCGATGACGGACTGGAATTCCCGCACAATATCGGGGAACGGAGCGGGGCCGAGCGCACTGCCGAGTACGTAATGTGTGGTGGTGAAATTCGCCGCCCAATCCCGCATAGCCTCGTTTACGGCATCCTTAAGTGTCCGGCTGCCGGAGGTGACAGGCTGTACTTTCGCACCATACAGCTCCATGGCGGCTACATTAGGCTGCTGGCGCCGCACATCAACTTCGCCCATATACACCGTGCATTCAAGCCCGAGCTTTGCACAGGCGGCTGCAGTTGCCACTCCATGCTGCCCTGCGCCGGTTTCCGCAATAATACGCGTTTTGCCCATCTTTTTTGCGAGCAGACACTGGCCGATGGCATTGTTTATTTTGTGTGCGCCGGTATTAGCCAATCCTTCGAGCTTAATATAGATCTGGGCGCCGCCGAGCAGTTTAGTAGCCGTCGGCGCATAAAGCAGCGGTGTTTCCCGGCCTATATAGTCACGCCGTATGACGGCAAGCTCCTGCTGGAATTCTTTGTCGGTAAGGGACGCATTGAACGCCTGCTCAAGCTCGTCCAGTGCGCTGCGCAGTACTTCGGCCACATACTTGCCGCCGTACTGATTAAAAAAACCGTCTTTTGAAAAGGCAGTCTGTGATTCATTTGTGACGTTTGGTTTCATTACTCTCTCTTGAAACAGCAGTTTTATAGTTACTTCAAAAAGTAACGTTTGAAAAGAGTATACTCAGAAGAAGGGTATCTGTCAATAGAAACAATAGAAAGGTACAGGGCTGCAGCAGCCATAAAAAAGGGCCGGCTGTTGCAGCCGGCCCGAACAGGTATGGGCAGATATGTTTTATATCCTGCGCTATTTTGTCAGCATGGCGCTGAATTCAGAAGAAAACTCCTCCTGAATAGCTTTTTCAGCCGCGCGGACTGCGGCGCTTTTTGCTTCCTGTGCGGAAAGCTTGCCCTGACGTCCTGATTTTGTCCATGCGAACTCTGAGGTACCGGAAGCTTTTTCAGTCAGCTTGGAGCTCAGATTGTAGCGGGCAAAATCATAGTCGGAACCCGTCATCTTAAATGTTTCATAGGTCACGGAGCAGTCAAGCGTATACGGTGCATCTTTGCCGCCGCCAGTTTTTATACCGGTTTTGCCGATAGCGGATGTAAAGGCCGCAGCAAGCTGGCCGTTCGTGTCACCGTCCACCGTAACCTGCACGGAAACGGTGGAAAGCTGCTTCTGGGCCGCCTCCGATACTTTTGCGGAGCTGCCGTAGGGCAGCATGGTTGTCTTGCGGTACACCGGCTTTATTACAGACAGCAGCTCCATGTAGTAGTCGTTGTCCAGCGCCAGCTCATAAGCGGAAACCGTGTCCTTACAGCCTTTGAGCGTACCGGGTTTTGCCACGGCAAGCAGATCCTGTATCTTACTGCTGTTTTCCGAAACTTTGCCGCGGTAATACTGTCCGGCAGCAGAGCGGTCGAGCACGGCAAGCGCATATTCCGTACCGTTTTCGGCCGTCCAGTTTTCCTTGATGGAGATGCCGGTTATTTCACGCAGCGTGGTAGACGTGCTGACCGATGTGGCGAATGTTGCCTGCTCGGCGCTGCCCGTGGAAACGGAGGACTGCAGGTGTTCTTCGGCTGAAATGCTCTGGTTGATTATTCTGCCTACAGATGCGGCCGCTTCTTTTTCTGCGTCCGCACGAGTCCTTCCGCTGCCTGCCGCTACGATATAGGAGTCTTCGCTGTAATCGGCTGACGGCGTATTGATCCATACGGGCATGGCTTTCTGTGAAGTATGTGCCGTCTGATCAGATTTTTTACTGTCCTTGCTGCCGCCTGCCGTCACCAGCAGCGGAGCGGCAAGGCACAGAACCGTGGCCAACATAAGAATTTTCATAGCTACATCCTTGTACCGGAACGCTTTATGACCTTTTTGATGCTGTCGTTTTCATTCATCCAGATCTTCTTGTGCGTTTCGATATCAGTCATCTCCGTGGTTACGAAGTATGAGCGTGTGACTGTCTTTGAATTGGAGTCAACGATAGTCTTTACAGATCCGGTGAGCATAAAATCTGCGCCCGTTTCATTTGCAAGGCTTTTTGCAGTTTCCTCACTGGCATGGGACTGCTGATACATAAGCTCTTTGTTCAGCTCGTCGCGTTCAGATGCACTGGCTACAAAGTCAACCTTGCCGCTGTTTACCAGCGCCGCCTCCAGCTTTGACTGCAGGATGGAAGTGTCGATATGCTCATCGCTTCCGTTGCGGTACGTACCGAGAATCACTACCGGCAGCTTTCCGTTGTGCTGCGCCGGGTAGTTTGCGATCCTCGGTGACTGCAGGCACTGACTGATGATTTCGTCAGCAACCAGACGTACGTCGGTATCATTCCAGTAGCCGCTCAGATCCATCTGCGTGTCGGCTGAAACGCGCTCCACAGTATTTGAAGCGCATCCGGCGAATGTCAGTGCAAGCGCTGCAATGACCGCAGCAGCTGCTCCGCGGACGGAAATAGTGTGTGTATGTGTTATCATAAAAGTCTTCCTATAGTACAAAGCCTAGTTATTAAGCTTGTATTTTTCAACGGCTGCCTGCACCTTTTCTACGGTCAGCTCCGTCTTAGCATCGGGAATATAATCTTTGATTACATTGTTTGCTGCCGGAACTACTGCGGTGTAGGGAAGATACATAAGTACGTATACGGTTTCATCCGGACCGACCCAGTAGTCTTTCTGAGTGGAACCTACAAGGATGGAATCGGTTTTCTGTACGGTCGCCTGCTCCATATAGTTGAGCGTGTCGGCGGAAAGACCGGTATCCTCTGCGTAGGTGGTGATCGCGCTCTTTACGGATGCCTGTACAGTATTCGCAAGTTCTGCGCGGCCGTTTGCACGTGCTGCTTTCAGAGAATTCTGCATGTTGCTGAATTTAGCGGAACCAACGGCATATACACCGTCAGGAGCTTCCATGCCGCCCATTACCCAGTCGGGGCGGGCGATGCCTTCAGCACCGATGACTTTGTTCACTTCATTTGCCTGCTGGGCTGCAGTCTGCTCCTGAGCCTGCTGCTCCTGCTGTTTGGCTTCTGCTGCCTTTTTTGATGAACAAGCGGTAAAAAACAGAGTGGCTGCACAGGCGGCGGCCGTCAGTAAAAATGATTTCTTCATAATATCCTCCATACTATAAAAAGCAACGAATCGTATGATTGTTACTGATAATTATAGCTTAAGTGTAGCATAAAAATGAGGCTCTGTCAGTATAAACAAACGGCCCCAATGCACGCAGCCGGCCGCAATTGCGGCCGGCTGCAGCGGCGGAGAATATAGGTACGGCTATTTTTTCTGTTTAGGGAATGCCTGCTCCATTACCTCTGCGGCGGAGGATACAGGGATGAACTTTATTCCTGCTTTTACATGGGCAGGAATGTCGTCCAGATCCCGCACGTTCGCTTTAGGAATCAGAATAGTCTTTATACCGTTGCGGCGTGCGGCCACGGTCTTTTCTCTGAGACCGCCGATGGGCAGTACCTGGCCTGTCAGTGACAGCTCTCCCGTCATGGCAAGATTCGGCTTGATCGTCCTGCCGGTTACAAGCGACATGAGCGTGGTTGCCATGGTGATGCCGGCGGAAGGTCCGTCTTTCGGCGTAGCTCCTTCCGGAATATGCAGGTGTATCGTGTTGTGCTCAAACCATTCCAGTGATTTAGTGCCATCGGCGATCACGCGGGATTTTACCCAGTTCATGGCGATGGCAGCTGACTCCTTCATCACGTCACCCATCTGCCCGGTGAGCTGAAGCTCGCCCTTGCCGGGGAACGCGATGCTTTCAATCAAAAGCGTGTCGCCGCCCATGCTTGTCCACGCAAGGCCGATGGCCGTGCCGGGAACTGAGGCGCGTTTTATTTCGCTTTCATCAAAGACCGGCTTGCCCAGATACGTGTTCAGATCGGCTGTATCTATGGTAAAGGTTTTGTCCTTTGGAACAAAGTCCAGCGCGTCAACAGGTTTGAATTCTTTTTTAGCGCCGTTCTCATCGAGCGGCTCCGCTTTTATAGCCTGCTTGGCTGCCTTGTTCGCTTCCTTGGCCTTTTCGGTTGCCTCCGCCATCATTGTAGTAACAAGCTTGCGGTGGATCTTGTCAAGGCTCTTTTCATAGTTACGGACGCCGGCTTCGCGGGCGTATTCTTCCGCGATCATCATAAGCGCTTCTTTTGTATAGGTGACCTGATTCTTTTGGAGTCCGTTTTTCTCCAGATTCTTGGGAATCAGATACTTTCTGGCAATCTCCAGCTTTTCCTGATCGATATAACCTGAAAGCTGTATCACTTCGGCGCGGTCAATCAGCGGCTCCGGAATAGAATCCAGGGTATTTGCGGTAAGAATAAAGAAAACTCCTGAGACATCGAACGGCAGATCCAGATAGTTGTCCCGGAACGAAACGTTCTGCTCGGGATCAAGCACCTCAAGCAGCGCGCTTGCCGGATCTCCCTGATGGCTTGAGCCCATCTTGTCAATCTCATCAATCATAAAGACCGGAGTCTTTGTTTTAGTGATTTTAAGGCCCTCTATGATTTTACCGGGCATGGCGCCGATATAAGTACGGCGGTGTCCTTTGATCTCCGCTTCGTCACGCATGCCGCCTACGGAAAACCGGTAGAACGGCTTGTTCATGGCACGGGCAATAGAGCGGCCTACGCTTGTTTTACCTACGCCGGGCGGTCCGACCAGCAGCAGGATCGAACCTTTATTGTCGTTCTTGAGCTTGCGTACGGCCAGATATTCTGCGATACGCTTCTTCACATCGTCAAGCCCGTAGTGGTCGCGCTCAAGAATCCGCTTTGCTTCATCAAGGTTGTACTGCTCCGGCTCCGTGTCTTCCCACGGCAACTGCGTCACCAGATCAAGGAAGTTGCGCGTACCGATATACTCTGCGGAATTCGGATCCATTAGATGGAACTTTTCAAGCTCATCGTAGACCGTTTCTTTTATTTCGCCTTCAAAATCAAGCTTGTCGATCTTTTCTTTGAACTTCTGATAATCCGTACCGTTGCCATCGGCGTCAACGCCCAGCTCTTCCTGAATGGATTTCATTTCCTCGCGCAGGAAATACTCCCGCTGGTTCTTTTCAACCCGTTCGTTGAGTTCATTCTGGATTTTTTTCTGGACGCGCAGTACTTCCTGCTCTTTTTTGATATATACCAGCACCTGCTCCATGCGCTGCCGTACATTCAGCAGTTCCAGCACATGCTGCTGCTCGTTTTTATCGATGTTGAGTATAGAAGCGATAAAGTCCGCGATTTTTCCCGGATGGTCAATGTTGACCATATTCAGGCGCATTTCCTCTGAGAACAGCGGATTGTTTTCGGACACTTCTTTCATCTCGCTGATCAGCGCGCGGGTCAGGGCCTTTATCTCAAAGGTATCATCCTCTGTATCGTCAAGGAATTCAACCGCTGCCACGATGGGAGATGTGGCGCAGAGCACTTTTCTGATACGGAAGCGCTTTATGGTGGAAATAAACACATTAAGGCCGCCGTCAGGCAGGTTTATCTTTTTAATAATGCGTGCTGCAGTTCCCACCTGATACAGGTCATCGATCGTGGGCGTGTCGGTATCGTTCTTAAGCATAACGATACCGATAAAGCCGTTGTTCTCATGTGCCTGCTCGATCACTTTACTGTCATCGGACGAATTGATCATAAGCGGCGTAAAGATGCCCGGGAAAATGGGGCGTCCCTGCAGCGGGATCAGCATCAGTTTGTTCGGCAGCATCTGCTCCATCGGTACGATGGAATTTGTACTGCGTGAGCCTGTATGCTCCGGCTCCTTATCGTGAATTATTGTGGTAGTATCTGAATCAGATTCGGCTTTGTCCATGCCGTCTGCAAGATTGTCAGCACCGTCAAGCTGTGCCAGCTCATCGAGCTCCTGCTCTGTCTCTTCCGGCAGCAGATCGTCTGCATCGTTCGTAGTATTCATATTATAGAATATACATAATAAAACCTGCAATCGGCAAGTTCAGAATACAAAAAGCATACGGTGAGTACGGTTTTACCGTGGTCTTGCCACGTTTTTGGTGTGCATCAGCTTACGAATGAGCGTGTTATTTCCATGACCGGTGTCAGATAGCCGGTACCGAACAGATTAAGATGGTTGAGCAGCTGGTACAGATTGTACAGATCAAACCGTTTTGCATATCCCGGCTCAAGCGGCGTACATTCCCGGTAGGCTTCATAAAACTCTTCTGGAACACCTCCGAACAATCTGGTCATGGCCAGATCAACCTCGCAGTGGCCGCAGTAGCAGGCCGGGTCTATGAGCCATGCCTTACCGTCCGGACCTCCCAATATGTTGCCGCTCCACAGATCTCCATGAAGCAGCGATGGGTGCTCCGGCTCAATAAGAAATTCGTCCAGATGGTCCAGCAGTTTGGTCATGTCAGCTTTGAATGCATCGTCAAAGTAATGCGCTGCCTTCTGTACCTGCGGAAAGAGCCGGTGGTCGCGGAAGAACGCAATCCATGACTGTTCCTGCGTATTATCCTGCGGCGTGGCTCCTATGTAATTGTCCCGGCTGTACCCGTAACGGCCTCCGTGAGTGAACGATGAGCAGTCCGCACGGTGCAGCGCGGCAAGCTCGCGGGCGAACGTCTGCCAGTAACCGGGTATTTTGCCGGACGGCGTCAGATATTCAAGCAGTAAAAACGAATAGCCGGCTTCTTCTCCGGGATCGGTTCCTGCTGCAAGCACTTTTGGTATACCGATTGTTCCGGAGGAAGCAAGCGATGCAAGCCCTGCTGCTTCCGCGGCAAAAAAATCAGCGTTTTCAAAGGCATTCGCCTTCATAAAAACATTTGAGCCGTTGCTCAGCTGCACCAGATACGCTTTGTTTATATCTCCGCCCGTAAGCCTGCTTGCGCCGATAATGGACACCGGTCCGTATATATCGGCGAATGCCTTGGCAAGCGAAGTGTACTGCACGGACTGTTTTCCCATCTTACTTTTTCAGCAGTGCGGCGAACGGATTATATCCGTCGTCATTGTCCTGACCGGCAAGATACTGTGCGGCAGATGTGTCCTGCTCCGCGGTAGAGGAGGGGGTAAGTGCTATACGCTTAAGAGCCGCCTGAATGTCTTTGATGACGACCGTCATTTTGGTTCCGGCCTTAAACTTTTTGCTCAGGTTGGTGCTGCGGTCAGCGTCCTCAATCTCTGAAATATGTACCAGACCGTCAAGTCCCGGCTCCAGCTGCACGAAGATTCCGAACGGTGCGATACGGCTGATGGTACCTTCGTATTTTGCGCCCTTACGGTATTTATCCTCTGCGGTATCCCACGGATCGGCGATCAGCGCCTTCAGGCTTACTGACATGCGCTCGTGCTCCCAGTCCGTACTCAGAATCTTTACGGTGACTTCCTGGCCCGGCTCAAGCACGGTGCTGATATCGTCCACGCGGGTACGCGCAATCTCGGAAACGGGAAGCAGCGCCTGAAAACCGTTGATGCTCACGAATGCGCCGAATTTCTGCAGGGAAACCACGGTACCGGTTACCGTCATGCCCGGCTTGAGCGTGGCTTTAAGACCGTCCAGTTCTTTCTGGTGCTCAAGCTCATGGATGGCCCGGTTTGACACGATGATATTTCTTCCGTCCTCCGTGTACTGTCTGATGATAAAGGACGCATGTGTACCCACATATTCAGCGGGCTCCTTGCGCTGGCGGCCGCCCATCTGAGAGTAGGGGCAGAACGCTCTTGCAGAACCGATTTTTACTTCAAAACCGCCTTTGATTTCTTTTTCGACAGTACCTTCAACCGGAATGCCGCCCGTATATGCTTTTTCAAGCATGGATTTGTCGGCCTTATCTCCGGCAATTTTGGTGGTGAACCGCATTTCGCCGCCGGATTCACCGACAAAGAATGCTTTTATGACGTCGCCTTCTTTTACAGAAAGCGTGCCGTCCTCATTTCTGAATTCTGCGCTGTCAATAATACCTTCGCTTTTAAGGCTCAGGTCGATAAAAACTGTGTCTCCTGAAACGGCGACAACCGCCGCCTCGATCTGCTGTCCTGGCTGGAACATCTGCATGAATATACCTCTGAAAAAAGTCTCCTCGAAAAACGCCTGTTTTCGAGGCATAGTCTACTGTACTATGAACGGTTGTTTTTTACAACAGGAAGCGTGACTTCCGGAATCCCTTCTGAATATGGCGCTACCTGATACTGCTGGAAATAAATCGTGACGGTACCGCCGTCAGCCGTGAATGCGGAAAAATTAGATTCAACCGGCTCCGTACCGTCCTGTATCCAGCGGAGCCGCTCTGCCGACAGGCTGCCTCCGCCGAGCGACTGCGTTAAAGAGTCTCGGCAATACGCGGAAAGTTCCTGCAGCGTAAGCCCGCTTATGCCGCAGATCGTCTCCTGCCGGTTATCTGTATTGTTCCAGGTGACGGTGCTGTAAATCGTGCTGCCGTGGGCACCGCCTGCATAGCAGTAAATGCTTATTAGTACGCTGATGTATGACTCGCCGTCATAGATTTTTTCGGTGGTAACATAGAATTCGCTGCCGGAAAGGCCTGCGTCTGCAAGCGCCCCCTGGTCTTTTTGCGCCTGTGCTTTGAACTCGGACGCTGCATCGGCGAATGTAGCGCGGATACTGGCGTTCAGCTCCGGCATGCCGGTAAATTCCGGATATGCGATATGCAGCGTGTAGGCTGTATTTTTTTCATCCTGCGTATGCATGATATAATGCGGCTCTTCAGGCATTTCTGCCGGAGGCACTGTGCGGCAGGCGGTCAGTGCAAGTGAAATGAACAGCAGGGCCGCAAAACACCCCTGCTGCAGTCGGATAGTATGTTTCATGCGCCAAGTATAGCATGATTTCAGGGGTGCGGACAATCGGAGCCGGCGTCAGGAATCACAAGATGATAAGCGCCGTCATCGGCCGAAGGGGCACAAGCGCGGCGATAGTAAATCCTACGCTCACGCCGCTCCGTTACAAGGGCAAATACCCGGTATTGGACTTACGCTGCGAGCTTGAGGACGGCTCGAAAGTTGATGTGGAGATACTGGGCACGATACATATTTGCCGACAAAGGAGAATGTGACATGACCTTCCGCTGGCTGTCCGGCATCAGACATGCGCGCGAGGAAGGCCGTACTGAATGTGAACAGAAAAAAGCTGTTGAAACGGCAGCAGCACCGTGCAGCGGCAGACGTAGCACGGTGCTGCTATTCTTTTTCAACATACATCCAGCACACATAGTCGTCTGAGTATTTGTAATGAAAAAATAAGATGTTGTTACCTACGGAATCAATTGCTTTTATAGTCTCGTCCGCTTCACTCTTTGAGTACCCGTGTTCTGTTAGAAACGCATGAAATTCACTGCGTCTGCATATCGCAGTGCTTGAAAAATCATACTGTTGGTAACTTCGGAGTGTTGATCTCACTGCTTTAATCTCGGCAGCAGTCGGAGAATTGCTGAGATTTCTGTATGTATTCAGGCACGTGTTGTAATCAGTTTTTGTAATTCGCCCCATTTCTACATAGTATTTTTGCTCATTGTCTGATGAATCATTGTTGAGTGTACATGCGGTGGTAAAAAGTACAAACAGTATACTGATGATGTAGAGGAGTTTTTTGAACATTTTTTCTCCATGTGCTAAGTATGTATACATCGGTTTATAAATACTGTGCTGTCTTTAAATGGATGGCACAGTAATTGATAACAGGCCTGTTTTATAGTTTTGCGCTTAAACCTATGGTAGGCCATATGATGTAGCCGCCGCTGTGTATGTCATAGTCTTCTGATACACTGATAGTTATACCGTTAACTTCTGCTTCTGCTTTACATGTTGCTGAACCCGCCATTGGAATTTCATAAGCAAATGCTGCAAACAGCCCGATGCTTTTACCAAGCTTTATGTTGCCATAGATTTCACCGCCCAGATAGAAAACACCTGAGGATACGGTGCATAAAAATTCTGTTCCCTCATAAGTTGTATTGTCTGTAAACAGATTGAAATCAAAGCCTAAGTTGCCGCAGAATGCCAATGTATATTTTTCATTTCTAATCGGCGCAAAACCAAGACCGATACGTCCGTTGAAATCGAAGCCTGTGTTTGATTTTCCGGTTTCAATAATATCCTTTACTGTAACACCGCCGAGTCCCAGATCTCCCTTGAGCGCAAAGCCGCTTGAGTTGTGGATGGCTACAAAACCTGCAGTGACGTCAAAACCATTGCCTTTGAACTCTTGATTGATATCTACGGAATTCAATTGTGTCACTTTGACACTCTCCTTAAGAAAAGATGGTGACAGCCCGAAGTTAATTAAACCTGACCAGGAGCTTTCTTCCTCTGCAGATAAACTTGCCAATCCCAGAATAGCGCTTACTAAGATACAAAATACACGCTTCATTTGTGTTCTCCTTGTAACAAGTGTGTTTGTCAAATATTACAATACTATAGTATTTAAGATAGAGTCAAGTGTTGCAATACAATAGTATAAAAATACTTTACTATATAGGATTGTCTATAAGTGTTGAACGAACGGATACGGGAACTCCGCATTGCCGGAGGCATGAACCAAGTTGAACTGGCAAACAAGCTTGGTGTGTCCAAGCAGAGCGTTTCAAACTGGGAAAATGATAATATCCAGCCGTCTATTGATATGCTTGTTAAATTGGCGCATCTTTTTTCGGTGAGTACCGATTATCTGTTGGGCGAGGACAATCATATGTATTTGGATGTAAGCTGCCTGACAAAGCGGCAGGCGCAGCATATTCAACAGATTATCAATGATATAGCGGAAAAAAAAGATGCGGAGGCAGAACTCTAAAACGCGTTTCATGCGGCGCCGCTTTAGGTCAGCGGCAACTCCCGTGCGTTGAGCACGGCCTGCCGGAGCTTGCCATGCTCGTAGACGAGTTTGAGGGAAAAGAACGGAGCTCGCCGCTGCATGAGCGACAGGAATATCTCATCGCCCTGCCAGTGGGGCAGGCTCATAATGTTGCTGACCGGTACCCACTGCAGGTCGCCTTCGTTGCAGGCTGCAAGCGTACCGGTGAATGACGTGGCATGGAACAGGTGCATGTACTCACCTTCGCCGTCGTCGGTGACAAACGTGATGATACCGGCATAGCGGAACTCTGTAAGCGTCAGCCCTGTCTCTTCCTTTGCTTCGCGCAGAATGCAGTCCTCGGGGCTTTCGTTTTCCTCGCAGTGTCCGCCGATGCCGATCCATTTGTCCTTATTGATGTCGTGCTCCTTTTTGGTACGGTGCAGCATCAGATAGGCGCCATCCTTTTCTATATAGCAGAGAGTTGTGTTCTGCATAGCCTGTTCGTTGATCAGTGATGGAACAGCCGGATTCCGGTAAAGGCCATGGCGATGTTGTAGGCATCGCAGGTTGCTATAACCTGATCATCGCGGATTGACCCGCCGGGCTGTGCTATTGCGGTTACGCCGGATTTATGGGCGCGCTCCACATTGTCACCGAATGGGAAGAACGCATCGCTTCCAACGGACAGTCCGGTGCTCTGCGCCAGCCATGCCTGTTTTTCTTCTCTGGTAAATACTTCCGGTTTAACCTTAAAGAGCTGCTGCCATTTTCCTTCGGCAAGCACGTCCATGTATTCTTCACCGATATAGACGTCGATCGTGTTATCGCGGTCTGCGCGCTTGATGCCGTCAACGAACTCAAGGCCGAGTACTTTGGGGCTCTGCCTCAGCCACCAGTTGTCGGCCTTGCTGCCTGCAAGCCGTGTACAGTGAACCCGGCTCTGCTGTCCCGCTCCGATACCGACCGCCTGACCGTCTTTTGCATAGGCCACGCTGTTCGACTGGGTGTATTTAAGCACGATAAGAGAAATGAGCAGGTCACGCTTCTGCGCTGCACTGATGTTTTTGTTTTTAGTTACGATGTTTGCCAGACAGGATTCATCAATGACAAGATTGTTGCGTCCCTGCTCGAACGTTATGCCGAACACCTGCTTGCGCTCGATAGGATCAGGCTCATAATCCTTGTCGATCTGGAGCACGCAGTAGGCACCCTTTTTTTTGTTTTTCAGTATTTCAAGCGCCTCGGGCTCGTAGCCGGGCGCGATGATGCCGTCAGAAACTTCTTTTGCAATGAGCCGTGCTGTGGAAACATCGCAGGTGTCTGACAGAGAGATAAAATCTCCGAATGATGACATACGGTCAGCTCCGCGGGCGCGGGCATAGGCACATGCAAGCGGTGAAAGATCCTCCGCGCCGGTAAAATAAATCTGTCTGAGCACGTCTGTGAGCGGAATCCCCACCGCCGCTCCTGCCGGAGATACATGCTTGAATGAAGCGGCTGCAGGCAGTCCTGCCGCGGCCTTCAGTTCTTTTACGAGCTGCCAGCCGTTCAGGGCATCCAGCAGGTTGATATACCCGGGCTTACCGTTCAGAACAGTAAGCGGCAGATCCTTGTCTTCCATAAAAATCCGTGCGGGCTTTTGATTGGGATTACATCCGTATTTGAGTTGAAGTTCTTTCATGCGCCTATTCTAGCAGGAAGCTGCGCGTGTGTATATGGAAAACGCACTAAATGCATAGGAATCCGTTTTTACGGTACGGCAGCGGGCATTGCTCCGTGCGTTTGTCTGAAAAAGCCCTGAGAAAATCCCCGTGTACACAGGAAAACACCGCCCCTGCATAAGGGGAAGAAGTACCCGTGCAGGCACGGAAAGAGTACCCGTGCAGGCACGGAAGAAATACCCGTGCAGGCACGGAAAGAGTACCCGTGCAGACACGGAAAGAGTACCCGTGCAGACACGGAAGAAATACCCGTGCCTGCACGGAGGTTTCTGACATTACGCCAGCGTTTGTTTTTTAAAGTATGCTCTGGTGTCCTCGGCGGCTACGCCTGAAAGCACAAGCAGCGAAATACAGTTAGGAATTGCCATAAGTCCGTTGGTAATGTCCGCAATCGTCCAGACCTGGCTGATGGTAAAGTAGGGACCGATGCATACCGCGGCGATGTATACCCAGCGGAACACCTTTACGATTCCCATGTTTCCTTTTGTCAGGTACTCCAGACATTTTTCTGAGTAGTAGTCCCAGCCCAGAATGGTGGTGAACGCAAAGAACACCAGACAGATCATGAGCAGGAACTGCACGGATCTGCCGTCGCCGCCGAGCACCTTGGTGAACGCGGCGGAAGTAAGCGCTACGCCTTTCAGTCCGTGGTCGGGATTGACGCCCGCGCCTGAATAGAATGCAATGACAATGGCAAGACCAGTCATCGTACAGATGATGATGGTGTCGATGAAGGTTCCCAGCATGGAAACGATGCCCTGCTGTACCGGCTCGTCAACCTTTGCTGCTGACGCCGCGATGGGCGCGGAGCCGAGGCCTGCTTCGTTTGAGAAAATACCGCGGGCAATACCTTTCTGCATGGAATCGGTGACCTGCTTGAACGTCCAGCCGAGCGCACCGCCTGCCACTGCCTTAAAGCCGAATGCATTCTTAAAGATTGCGGCGAATGCGGCGGGAATAGCCGTGGCATTCATAATGAGCACGGAAAGGCCGAGGAATACGTAGACTACTGCCATGGCAGGAACTACTTTCTCCGCAACCTTTGAAATGCGCTTAAGGCCGCCGATCAGTACGAGCGCGACGAACAGCGTTACCAGAAGTCCTGAAATTACTACCGTCCAGGTATAGTTGTTACCGAATAAGGAGAATGCAATGTGCTGTTCCTGCGGATCAAATGCGTTCTTTACGGCGGTGGTGATACCGCTTATCTGCGTGAATGTACCGATGCCGAACAGACCGACACAAACGCCGAACACGGCGAACAGTACGGCAAGCCATTTCCAGCTGATGCCGGTTTTTTCTTTCATGCCTTTTTCTATTGTATAGAACGGACCGCCCAGAATATGGCCGTCCGCCGCATGCTCACGGTATTTAAGCGCGAGCATACATTCCGTATACTTTGTGGCCGTACCGAGCAGTGCAGCCAACCACATCCAGAACAACGCGCCAGGGCCGCCTTCAGCTATGGCCGTGGCAACACCGACAATGTTCCCGGTGCCGATTGTTGCCGACAGTGCCGTACACAGAGCTGCGAATGAGCTCAGCTCACCTTTTTCATGTTCCTCTGACTTTTTGAAAAGAGATTTGAACCCAAGTCCGAGTTTTGAAAACTGGACGCCATGCAGACGGATGGTAAGAATGATGCCCGTCGCAAGAATCAGGATGATAGTAGGGAGTCCCCAGACAAAATTATCAACCTGAGTAAGAATGGTGTCAAACATATGTACACCTTCCGCAAAAAAAATAAGAGCCTGACAACCGCTCCGCGGTTTCAGGCTCTCCAAAGAGTGTGGAACAGACAAGTTTCCTCTGTCCTCTTTGCCTGAGATATCGGCTTTAATAGCCTTAACCCTTCGGCGCTTTACCAGGTGGTAAAGACTCTCCAGAGAATCTCCACGTCAAAACACGTTGCCGTAAAGACAGGTTATCCTATCAGAAACTGTATTTTTTTGCAATATATGTGATGAATATGCAGTGCATATACATTTCTTCGGCTTCCCTTGCGTGGTGCACTATTGTGCCTTATAATAGACCTGTTCGGAAACTGAAGTTTCCGAACAGGTCTGATAAAGTCAGTTAACTTATACACATGAAGGAGCGGTATATGGCTGAACCAAAATTTTACATCTGCAGAAAATGCGGAACCATGGTCGGAAAAATCGTTGACAAATGCGATTCTTTAACCTGCTGCGGCCAGCCGATGGCGGCGCTGAAGGCGAACACTACGGACGGTGCGTCTGAAAAGCATGTTCCCGCGGTGACGGTTGCGGGTAACACCGTTACGGTCAAGGTCGGTTCCGTGGATCATCCTATGGCCGATGATCACTGGATCCAGTGGATTTATCTGCAGACGGAAAAGGGCGGCCAGCGCAAGTCTCTGAATCCCGGCGAAAAGCCCGAGGCCGTGTTCGTATTGGAAAATGATCGCCCCGTTGCAGCATATGAATACTGCAACAAACACGGTCTGTGGAAAGCCGATATTAAATAGTCCGGCATGCAGCCGGCGCCGTCAGATGTCGATGTCAAGCACTGTCCGTGCCGCAAGGCCTGCGAGCATGGCGGCGCCTGCTGTTACGGCTGTTATGAGCGTCCGCTCCGTCATGGTGAACAGAAATCTTCTGCCCTTGACGACGGACGTGAAGAATGACGCTGCCGCGGTGAGCAGCAGCGCGCTGATGCCCATGGTGATCACGGCCTGATGGCAGCTTCCCGGAGAAAAAAGCAGGTAGGGCAGCATGAGAATGCATGTCATGGCAAAGCTTATGGCCGCGGTCGCTGCCGTGGCGAATGTAGCGCCGTTGTAGTCTTTTTCTGTCATGACGCTGATGTCGGTGTTTGAAATATATGCACTGCCCGTTACCGAAAGCACCGTCGCCGTGGCCGCCACAATACCGGCGGACGCGGTAAGCCTGTTGTTCTGCATAGTATAGGTCAGCCCGGCCAGAATGCCTGCAAAGACAGAGCCTGCATCACCCGTTTTCTGGATGATGGAACTGAGCGTGATCAGACGGCTGCTTTCTAGCAGCGGCTGTATCTGCTCGTTGCCCCTTCGCTCATCGAATGAGGCGAACAGTGCCTCCGGTACTTCCTTTGAGACTGCGTCATACGCACGTGCCATACGGCTCCGCCCGCAGCTGAACAGGCGCAGCGTGAACGTGCTGCCGAGCATCCGTGCGGTGAAACGCACCGCTGATTCCAGCAGGGCAGGAACACGGTGATGTGTGCCGGTGATGCGCTCCCACAGCTTTGCGTGGTGTGCGGCGTCCTCCGTAAGCTTCTGCAGTGTCTCTGCATGATCTGGATTTTTTATGAACGGTATGACGGCTGTATATATGGAAACCCGCTCCGTCTCTGTTTTCTGCAGACGGACGAGCGTTGAAATCGTATTTTTTTGTAAATCCATGCTCAAAACTATAGCCTGTAATGCAAAAATAATCTATAACAATCAGGATAAGCCGTTAGGAGGGGAACAGATATGGATGATATAGCGCATCGTAAGGAGCTCGTGGAAAAATTGTACAAGCGCATAAGCGGCAGACTTTCAGTCATTCAGGCGCTTGCAGATCATGAGCGCCTGAAAATCCTTGTGCATCTGGGAATTGCCGGTACCTCCCGTGGCATGAACGTTACGGAGCTGACGGCGGTGTCACGGCTGTCCCGTCCCGCAATGTCGCATCATCTGAAGCTGCTCAAGGACTGCGGCCTGCTGCAGGTGCGCAAGGTCGGTACGCAGTGCTTCTATGTGTTTGATGCCGAAAAGCATCTCGAGGCGATCAAAGAAACGGTGGAAATGTTTTCCGAGACGGTGAAGGGTGCAGACAATTCCATGATACCCGACAGCGCGGAATGGCTGCTGAAACTGATTGAGCAGGAGGAGGCGGAACGGCAGTAGGTGCAAACCTGCCGTCTGCGGATACCTGTTCTGATATAAAAAAAAGCTTCCTGTGTTGCGCAGGAAGCTTTTTTTTTGCGGAGTTCCCCTTAGAATACGTATTTTACGCCCAGCTGTGCAAAGCTGTTGTGTCTCCATGTATAGAATTCGCTGTTTTTATCACGGCAGTAAATCCACATACCGGAGGCGATCACGTCCATGCCGGTTTTAATCGTATAGGTCATCTTCGGCGTGAGTACAAAGTCTCCGCGCTCGATTCCCCATGTGCCGGTAATATCAAGCTTCAGGTTTTCATGCAGGAACGTGTCGCTGATGTTCACCGCAAGCTTATTGTTCGTGTAGCGGTTTTCGCTGTCGTACTCGTAGTCGCCGGCGCCGTTGTCTTTGATTTTGCCTGATTTGAGCACGAACGTGCCGAGCTCCTGTACGTTCAGGCTCATGTTGTGGATCGGAATGTCCACGTCAAAGCCCGGTACCCAAGAGATGCTGTTGTTGCGTACCGCAGGATCATCGCCCGCGGTGTCATCGGTAAGGTTGTAGGCAAGCTCGAACCGAGCGTTGAGCGGACCGAATGCCTTTTCGCCTTCCAGTCCGAACACCTGCAGACGGTCGTAGTCCACGCCCGTGGCAAGACTTGGAGAGCCGCCGTTGTAGATGTAGTCATACACGTATGTCCCCAGCTTTGCATAGTCTACCGTGGGCTGTTTGTACCAGCCGTAGTAATAGGACGCGCCCCAGTCAAAGGAACCGATGGTTCCTGTTACACGCACGCCGTACTGGCTGTATTTGAGCTTGTAGGTGTCGGGATACAGCACTTCAGAAGTGTTCTCTGACAGGTAGTTTGCAGCCGACAGGGATTTGGCGTGGTCGGTGGCTGCCATGCCTGCCGCAGTAGATCCGCTTTTAGATGCCGCAGCATATGCTGCATAGCGGCTGCCGATGGCGGTCATCGCCTTTGTGGATACCAGTGTTTTCAGAGCGCTTGTATCCGGCGTCCAGAACTTCATGCCGTGCGCGGATGAGGTCTTTGCTAACCGGTCTGTCACCAGTACCGGAGCATATACGGCCTCAAGCCGGAACCTGCCCTCGGGATCATCATAGATACCTCTGAGCATGGGGACTGCAAGCCTGCGGTCAATGTAGTCCGGATAAATAAAATCCGTGTAGTTGGTGGCGCAGAAATTGTCGATGACATGCAGCTTGCGGCCTTTGCCCCACACAAGCTTTTCCTTGCCGCCCTCCAGAATCACATTGCCCAGATATGAGCGGGCAGTGAGCTCCTGAATGACATCCTCGTTATATGTTTTTATAGAATCCTCGCTGAAATTCAGCTTGAAATTCACTTCGCTTGAGTCGTTCTGATAGGTAAAGTCAAGCGTGGCATCCGGTACCGCATACAGCGGCATGTCCTTGCCGTCCGATGTGCCGGTGGTGTTCGCGAACGCTGCGGACTGCTTGGGGTCGTCAAGATAGGCCCTTGAGTCCATCTTGAGCGTACCGCCGATAGAGACGCTCTGCAGAACGGCGCCGAAGCCGCCTGAGCCTGACTGATCGTCCTGTCCGAAATCAAATCCGCTGAATCCGTCGGAACTGTCTGTCTGGGCGGCTGTTTCAAAATCATCGGAACTGTCGGATGCGGCATCGGAGCCGTCGCCGCCGGTGCCTGAAAAATCAAATCCAGCCTGTGCTGTCAGCACTGCGGCCGCCAGCAGCAGTGCTGCCGCGGACGCACCGGTTTTTATAATACGCTTCATCGCTGTATTCCTCGCTCGCCACGCAGCCTACAGACGGCCTGTGTTCAGGAAGTTGGGGGTAAAGATCTTGTCCGCCAGCGGCTTGTCCACCGTCAGGTTCAGGATCTTCAGGCTGGTGCTGTGGCCTGTCTGCACGTTGGTCATAATCTGCTCCATGGGCACATTGTAGGTACGGTTACCGGTATACTGCTTGATGGATTTGATTTCGCTTACTTTTTCCAGTTTGCCTTTTTTGTCGTACAGCTCGATGTATACGGGCAGCCAGGTGTTCTTGTCAACCCATGAAATGCGGAACTGATACTGGTCGTTCTTATCAACGGGAGTTGATTCAACTTTATAGCAGTCAAAGTTTCCTTTCTTTTCTTCGCCGAGCAGCTTATGGGTGTCTTCCTCAACCTCGCGGGTGCTCATGTCATCATACGTGAAATCGGTACCTACGAACGGTTTGCCGCCGTCGGATGAAGCGACGCGGGTGGTTGATCTAAGTGCGGGAAGGTAGATCCATTTGTCATCGTCCTTGCCTTTGTTCTCTTTCTGGAGGAATCTGGTATCTTTTACGGATGCAGGGGAGAAGAACATCATGACGGCATCGCTGAGGTTGTTCTTGCAACGGCCGTATTCGCCCACGTTACGTACTTCTTTTGAACCGTTTTTGTCGGTGAGCGTCATCTGTACCGACGCCTGTGAGAAGTCCGGCTTTACACGGTCATATACTTTCTGCATGACTTCTGTTCCGTCAATGGCGAATGAGGCTGCCGCGGTAAGTCCCATAACCAGCGCTGCTGCAGTTGTTTTAAGTGTCTTTGTCATTTTCATAGTGCTCTCCATGCCGCGCTTGCGGCGTTTCTGTGGTATAGAAGTCCGGCAGCATACAGCTGCCGGTTAATAAACACCTTCAGGTGCTTGCAGGTAACTGCAGGTTGCCTGCTGCTATTTTTCTGTTTTTGCTTCGTCAGCGCCCTTTGCGTGCGCTGCGTCATGCATATGCATGAATTTCGGGTCAAAG
>CACZQF010000041.1 GCA_902783245.1 uncultured Spirochaetaceae bacterium
CCCGACATGGCATACGACCTGCTCGTACAGGCGCGGGACTCGGGGCTTACCCCCTACGGCATCAGCTTCCATGTGGGCAGCCAGCAGCGTGACATCGGTCAGTGGAACGATGCCATCGCAAAGACTAAATACCTGTTCAACTCGCTTGAGGAAGAAGAGGACATAAAGCTGTCTATGATCAATATGGGCGGCGGCTTCCCCGCAAGCTATGTGGAGCCCACCAACGACCTTAAGGAATATGCGTCTGAAATCACCAGATACCTGCAGGATGACTTCGGGGAAGAAATACCTGAGATCATTCTTGAGCCGGGCCGCTCGCTCGTAGCCGACAGCGGTATTCTGACTTCAGAAGTAGTGCTTATCTCGCGCAAGAACAACACGGCGCTCTGCCGCTGGGTGTACTGCGACACAGGTAAATTCAACGGGCTTATCGAAACGCTTGATGAGTCCATCAAGTACCCTATCGTAACCACCAAAGACAAGCCCGGATGCAAGGAAAGCGAAGTCATTCTGGCAGGTCCCACCTGCGACAGCATGGACATTATGTATGAGGACAGCAAGTACAAGCTGCCCACAGACCTTAAGCAGGGCGACAAGCTGTACTTCCTGACCACCGGTGCCTACACAAGCACCTATGCGTCCAGATGCTTCAACGGCTTCCCGCCCATCCAGACATACTTTATGGAATAGCGGCGTGCAGGATATAGGTTCCGTCAAGCAGGTATTCCCATACCGGCTCGTCGGAACCTATTCCACGCCAGTACCGGCGGGCAACGTCCGCCGCCTGATCCACGGTGGTTCCGGTAGAAAAGCCGAGGAACCACTCCATATCGCTTTTGCAGAATCCGCGGCGGGTCACTATCTCGACCTCCGCGATCGCTCCCGTATTATCATAGAGCTGGTCGTTATACTTTTCGGCCAGAAAATAATCATCGAATAAAAAAACCGACTCAAAGCGTGACGGCAGCGCGGCCGAAATACGGCGGCGAACGGCTTCCCACACATAGTCCTGCATATACGACTGGTCGGAACCTTTGTCGCGTATCCATGTATCGGCTTGTGAGCACAGGTTCTGGTACTGCCCCATGTACGTCACCAGCTCCTGCAAGGCGATATCGCCGGGCATAAAGCAGCCGATGTCAGAAAGCGCAATCGCAGACAGACCGGAACGGTGTGCATTCCTGATCACGGGAATATACACCTCGGGATTCACTGCAATGGCCGCCGCCTGATCAAGTTTTATCTGGTGCTTTTCAGCAAAGGCGTAGATAAAGCCGAACTGCTTGTACAGCGCGGAAGCCCGCTTTTTGCGCGCAGAGCCGGCAGACTGTACCCTGCTGTCCAGCTCCTGCTCCATCGGCTCCGCAGTCTCATCAATAATCCGGTAATACATACTATTCAGCCTCCATCATGCCGCTGATATCATCCATGCGGAGCTGCGTTCCGAACAGCAGCTCCGATTCCATATGCAAAAACGCCTCGCGGCTGATGTTCCGGGCGCCGTACCGTGCCATGTTGTCAGTGTACACCTGGCAGTCAATAAGCTGTCCTCCGCACGCGGCGAATGCCCGCGCAAACCGTACAAAACATTCTTTTGCGGCATTACTCTGCACCGTAAACATCGACTCGCCGAAAAACACCCTGCCGATAAGCACTCCGTAAAACCCGCCCGCAAGCACACCGTTCTGCCACGCCTCAACCGAATGCGCGATTCCGCGCTCGTGCAGCGTGCTGTATGCTTCGATCATGCCGGAGCCTATCCACGTACCATCCTGTCCTTTCCGCTTTGCCTCGGCGCACCCGCGGATAACAGCACTGAAATCCCGGTCCACCGAAAGCGTGAACGGACTATGCTTAAGAAACCGCTCCAGCCGCTCAGGCACATGCACCGAGTCCGCAGGCAGTACAAAGCGCGGATCAGGCGACCACCACAGCACGCCCGGATCCTGCTCCTCGTCGAACCATGGGAACACGCCCTGCAGATAGGCGGCAGTGATCAGATCAGGCGAAAAATCTTTTGTCATGCCAAGCAGGCCGCGCCTGCCGCCGTCCACAAACGGGAACAGAAAGCACCGGCTGCTGCCGGTAAGCTGAGTGTACAGCTGCTGCAGCGTATAGACAGTATCAGCCATAGGTAAACACAATGCGGTCCGTACCGTCTTTACCATCCGAGCCGTTTTCTGCCAGATCGGCAAGTACGGTACCGCCGGAGGCAAGCCTGCCGAACAGTACTTCGTCCACAAGCGGAGCTGCTATCAATTCATCAACCGTACGCGCTATGTTGCGTGCGCCGAATTCCCGTGAATAACCTTTCTGTGCCAGATACTCCGCACAGCGCGGTGACACCGTAAGCGACACTTTCTTTGCCGCAAGGCGTTCCGCCAGCCGGCCGGTCTCCTTGTTTACAATAGACAGAATGATGCTTGTATCCAGATGGCTGAACGGCACCACCGCATCAAGCCGGTTTCTGAACTCAGGCGAGAACACCTGCTCCACCGCATTCTGCATCACCGCATGTTCATCACCCGGCGAACGGTCGCCGAAGCCGATGCCGGGCCTGCCTATGTCGCGCGCGCCGGCGTTGCTGGTCATAATGATAATGCAGTTGCGGAAGTCCGCACGCCGCCCCTGATTATCCGTCAAAAAGCCGTAGTCCATGACCTGCAGCAGAATATTATAAATGTCGCTGTGCGCCTTTTCTATTTCATCAAACAACACTACGGCATGAGGCTCCTTGCGCACCGCATCGGTAAGCTGGCCGCCTTCCTCATAGCCCACATAGCCGGGAGCCGAGCCGATCAGGCGGCTCACCGTATACTTTTCCTGATATTCGCTCATATCGTAGCGCAGCAGCTTTACGGAAAGACGTGAGGCAAGTATTTTGGCAAGCTCCGTTTTTCCTACGCCGGTCGGTCCCACGAACAAAAAGCATGCCTCGGGCTTTTCGGTGTCGCGGAAGCCCGCACGGGCACGCTTGACCGCCGCCGTCACGGCTTCTACCGCCGCATTCTGTCCGAACAGCTGAGCCTTTATATCCGCCTCAAGCGTACGCAGGTTTTCTTTTTCAACGACAGTCACAGTCTGCACGGGCACGCGTGCCATGCGCGCCGTAACCTGTCTGATCAGGCTCACGGATACCACCGGAACCGGAGCGGCAGGAGCAGCGGAAGCAGGTACAGCCGGTTCAGCAGCAGCGGGCGATGCAGCGCCGGAACGGGCAGCTGATTTTCCCATGAACCCGCCTGAAGAGCGGATATGCAGGTAGGCGCCCGCTTCATCCATAATGTCTATGGCCTTGTCGGGCAGCCTGAGCTCCGGCAGATACTGAACGGACAGCTCCACCGCAGCTTTAAGCGCTTCATTGCTGTATTTTACGTTGTGGAATGATTCATAATGACCGCGCAGGCCGCGGAGAATCTTGACCGACTCTTCAGGAGTAGGCTCAAGCACATCGATCTTCTGGAACCGCCGCTGCAGCGCCCGGTCTTTTTCAAAAGTTTTTTTATACTCCTCAAAGGTGGTGCTGCCGATACAGCGCAGCCTGCCCGCCGCAAGCGCGGGCTTGAGCAGGTTCGCGGCATCCATGGAGCCGCCGGATGAGCCTGCCCCCACGATCATATGTATTTCATCAATGAACAGTATGGCATTTGTCTTTTTCTTGAGCTCGTCCATAATGCGGCGCAGGCGCTCCTCAAAATCACCGCGGAATTTTGTACCGGCCACGAGCGAGCCCACGTCCAGACTGTAGATGGTCGCCCCCTTCAGCTTATCGGGCACCTGTCCTGCCGCTATGCGCATCGCAAGACCTTCGGTTATGGCTGTCTTGCCTACGCCCGCATCGCCTACATGCAGGGGATTGTTTTTTGTACGGCGGCAGAGGATCTGTATAGTGCGCTCAATCTCATGCTCACGGCCCACAAGCACTTCAAGCCGGCCTTCACGGGCTTCTTGTGTCAGATCAACAACAAACCGCTCCAGAATGCTTTTTTTGGTTCCATGAGCCGCTTCTGACAACCCGGCAGCTGCCGGCTCCGCATCAGATTCAGCAGCATCAGGATCCGAATCGGAAAGCGGCTGTGATTCATCATCACCATCGCGCATCAAATTACTTATACCCTCAATAAACTGCAGGCGGTCAATTCCGCCCTGCTGCAGATAATAAGAACAGTAATTGCGGCGCTCATCAAGCATGCTCACGAGCACATCGGTTATATCTACCAATGATTTGTCACAGGACATGCAATGCTTTACCGCCCTTCTCATCACGGACTGAAAGCCGTCTGTTTCCATCGGCTTAGAGCCTGCGGCTTCGAATTCTTCGGCGGAAAGCACCGGAACCTGTTTTTCCAGATACGAGCAGACATTTGCTTTGATAGCATCCACATCGGCACCGCTCACCATCAGCAGATCCCGTACCACCGGAATGTCAAGCGCCGCTTTCAGCACATGCTCGGGCGTAACAAATTCATGATGAGAAGCCTTTGCATCATCATATGCATTGGTAAGTATCTTTGAAAGCAGCGAACTTATTGTCACCATATACTATATTCTCCTGGTAAGGTGTAAAACATGCACACGGCAAGGTGCAACACTTGCTTTCGGCCAGGTGCAACACTTGCTTTCGGTCAGGTGCAACACTTGCTTTCGGCCAGGTGCAACACTTGCTTTCGGCAAGGTGCAACACTTGCTTTCGGCCAGGTGCAACACTTGCTCTCGGCCAGGTACAA